>CAZMHL010000216.1:0-2485 GCA_964566065.1 uncultured Eubacteriales bacterium | reverse complement strand
CAAAATCAAAGATTTTGACAACTTCGGAGAACATTGATACTCGCCTTGAACCTTTTAAAAGTAAATAATAGCAAAATATGCAGAAAGCACTCTTTAAAAGAGTGCTTTTTTGTCCGTTTACGGCTGCGAGATTGACAAAGATATTATAATATCTTATACTTAACAAGTAAAAAAATTATGAAATAAACACTTGTTTTAGTTGGGAGAAGAATTATGAAAAAGACAGTAAGTTTAATACTTATGTGTACAATATTTTTATCAATGTGCACATCTGTATCGGCAATCAAGCTTTATGATTATTCGGGTGACATACCTCAGAGCAGTTCTGCAAATTTTTACGCATACCCGATAGCACAGAATGCAACCAGATACTCACCCTGGTTCGTTCAGTGGGCAAGACAGACTAAAGAAGAATATGATATGGGCAGAAGAGCAGGTGACGGAAACCAGGTTGTAACCGCAATCGGTGTTTCCCCCGTAAACCCTGACCATATATTACTCGGCTCCGATATGGCGGGGATCTGGAGAAGTACCGACGGCGGAATCAACTGGGAAACCATCGGCGGAAACAACAACAACTGGTGTTGCTCCGAAATAGTGTGGAGCCCTTACGATGAAAATGTTGTTTTTACTGTTCAGACGGGTAAAAGAGACAATGATTCAAACTCTGTAGGTAAAGCCAAATATTCTGAATTAGATGGACTTTACAGGTCGGAGGATGCCGGGAAAACATGGGTTCAGGTTCTGAATGAGAATTTTATTTCAGGGTCCTGTACTTTCGGTATTGTGCGTTATGATAAAAACGGTGTTGTTTATGCCCTTTCATCAAACGGACTTTTCGTTTCAAGGGACGACGGCAAGACATGGTCATTACTTAACAAATTTACGGACGATAATGCGGGAACTTATTCCCTTTACCTTTTTAATGATGATCCCCGGAGAATGCTTGCGGCTTGTACGGGCGGACTTTTCTACACAACAGATAAAGGCATTACCTGGAAAGTTATGAGCGACAGCGTGGGAGGAGTAACAAGCTGTACATCAGTTACCGTTGACCCCTACGATGAAAACCATTGGTTTGCATGCTTCCAGGGACCTGAAAATAAGCTTTATCAGACTAAAGATGCAGGGCAGACCTGGACAACTGTTAAATATCCTGTGAACTCATCGGGGCTTGCAACACCAAGACTGATTCAGTACATAGTCAAGCCTGACGGAAACACAAGACTTTTCCTTGGCTACAACAACTGCGGAAACCCTCTTCAGTACAGTGACAATGAGGGCGGAAAGTGGAGTGTTCCCAAACTTCAGAACAGAGATATGATTTACAACAGTAACACTAAAGGATATCTTTCGGAAGGTTTTGCTGTTATTCCTACAATGCCGGGACATATTTATTATTCTTTTGGCGATTATGTTTATTTTTCAACTGATTGCGGCGAAAACTTCTATCCGAGAAACTCGGGGTACACCGGTATCAACACAAGAAACATCACCTTTGACCAGACGGGAAGAATATGGTTTGCCGATGTTGACCGAGGTGTTGCAGTAACAGATGAGCCTTACAAAAAGGGCGAATTTTCCACTGTTTCAAGAAAAGAGGACAGCACATCTGCTCATGGAATTGCAATCGACCCAAACGATGTGAACCACGTTTATGCTTCGATGAAGTATTCAAAAATAATGGAATCCTTTGACGGCGGTGCTACCTGGGAGAAAATATCGGGCATCGACAATTCAAACGAGGTAATGCAGTACCACAAGGACGACAGCAACGTTATTTATTCGGGTTACTATACAAGCCTTGACGGCGGTAAAACCTGGAATAAAAACTCACAGGTGTTTACTTCTGTATCTCCTGCAAACAACGATGTTATTTACTCTTATAAGAGTAATACCATATATCAGAGCAAGGACAGAGGTCAGACCTGGAAAAAGTTTGTTTCTGCAAGCTCAATGTATGTGATTTATGCCGATGAGTTTGACGAAGACACCGTATGGTACGGCGGATATGACGGAACGGTTAAAAAGTGCACAAACGGACAGGTTACAACCTTTGGAAGTGCCAACGGACTTAAAACAGATGTGGGCACTTTGGTTTCAATTACCGAAATCAAGCAGGACCCGAAAGATAAAAACCACCTTATCGTAGGTGGTAAAAATACAAGAGAAGGTCTTAAAACACCGGGCGTGTATGAAACTTATGACGGCGGAAACGAATGGATTTTAGTTCCGGGAATGAAAGGTATTGTTGACGTTACTTCAATCACCTTCTCACCTGTTTCCGATGAGGTGTTTATCGGCACCTGCTCCAACGGATTTATAATTTATGATTATCCTACTTTCAAAAAGTGGTATGATAATGAATTGCCAAAATGGGAAAAGACAGATGAGTATATCATCCCCAATATGTATACTGACGGACGTATAAGAGTTAAAATCGACAGTGACATAATCGGCTTTGACTCAGACCCGTTCCTTGAAA
>CAZMHL010000215.1:0-2986 GCA_964566065.1 uncultured Eubacteriales bacterium | reverse complement strand
ATATGTACTTGTAATTTTATTATACCACAAAGTATAATTATTTCAAGTATAATTTTTAAAATAGTTAAACAAAACCACCGGTTGCCCCGATGGCTTTGAATTCAGAAATATAACAACTGATTTATTTATACATAATCACATTTACACTGTCTGCAAAAATCTAAACCGAAAAGTGATCTGAGGAATCGGATGATTCTCTGGAAGAAGCTTATAAGTGAATCTTCACTGTGACATACACAGGGGCATTCATTTTTGATTGATTCTGAGCATTCATCACAATACTCATCTCCGTCGTTATCAATGTGGCCTGTTGCATAAAGAATTGTGCTGTAAGTGTCACCGCACGAGCAAGTGTAGATTATTTCTCCGTCTTCACAACATGTTGCTTCATTGACATCAGCAATATAGATGTGTGCAAGTTTATTTAATACAGTTTCATCTTTTATTGCAGTACAGTCTTTGCAATGATGTGATTTAATACCTTCTTCGGTGCAGGTTGAATCTTTATCAATAGTCCAACTGTCAGAATAATCATGTTCAACCATTGTATTTTTAGCTGTAATTGTATCTGTAGCATTACAGTTTTCACATTTTGCAGTTTTTGTTCCGTCTGCTGTACAGGTTGCGTTATTGTCGTACACATAATTTTCAAATGTATGAGGAAGCTTTGAGTCTGCAATTTCCTCTGTTACAGTTGCATTACATTTTTCACAAACGCCTGATTTTGTTTCGTTTTTATCGCATGTTGCATCATTGTTATATGTGTATTCTGAAACAGAATGAACACATTCGCCGATAATTGCAGATGATGAAAAATCGCCTTTGAAATCACCGTTTCCCTTAACTGTAAGCGTGATATTCTTGCCCACATCCTCCTGTGTTACAGTGTAGCTTGCATCTGTGCCTACAACCTTGCCGTCAACTTTCCATTCGTACTCAAATGTTGCATCCTCAGGAGTAACACCTGTAATTTCAGCAGTAAGTGTTGAGCCGACCTTTGCTTCGCCTGTTACAGTAACAGAACCGCTGATTTCAGTTTTTGAATCTTCAGGAAAAACAAGGGGAACATCACGGAGTTCGGGATAGGGGAAATCTTCTCTGCCTTCCATAGTCCATACAGTATCAAAATCCCACTGTTCAAAGGTTCCCTGTTTTTTCAGCTGGTCAGGGCTTTTGGGGGTTCCGGCTAAGCAATCAGGTTCAGAAACCGCATCTTCGAGATAGTAGCAAAAAACTATTTCACGCGGTGCATTACCGAAACAACCTCCGAAATTTGTTTCGGCATAAACGACTCCTATGGAATATGAATATTTTGTTTGATTATATGACGATGATTTGCCAGAAATTCCACCTGCATAATCATTTGCTGAAATACTACCGGTGTTATAGCAGTTCTGAATAAATACCGGGGCATAAGAACCTGAATTGCTGTTGCTAGAAGAACTTGCATATCCTACAATTCCGCCTGCATAAGAACCTGTGCAAATGATAGTACCGCTATTTACACATCTTTGTATATATGAATATTCATAGCGGCTTCCATAACTATTAGAATAGTAACTGGCTGTTGAGAAGCCTGTTATGCCACCTACGTAATTTTCACCGGATACTTTTGCAGAATTAATACAAGTATTGATATAAGAGTATGCATTTGTTTTTGCTGAAGCAGTGCTATCTTGATATCCGACAATACCACTGACATATGATTTGCCCGAAATATGTCCATCGGAACTGCAGTTTGATAATGTTCTTGATGATGTTACAACGTCAGAAAATCCTACAATTCCCCCTGTGTAGTCAGCTCCTATAATATAAGCGTTTTTTAAATTAATACCTTTGATTGTTGCACTTGATGTATACCCAAACAATCCCTGATAATCTCCGTCAGGATTGTTAATCTGTAAATTGACAATATTATAACCGTTGCCGTCAAATGTGCCTTTGAATGGAGTTGATTTTGTGCCGATAGGCTCCCAGCCTTTGCCGCTGTTATAGAAATCGCCGCCGTTGACATAATCAGCATCATCAAACACGATGTCGTTCATAAGAATATATTTGCCAGACGGATTCTCTCTAACTGCAAACAAATCATCCTTTGTGTAAACACCAACATACCCCTCAGGCACATCTGTCTGACTTTCTGCAGTTACTCCAACCGTAAAAACGGTTGAAAGCATAATAATTGTCAATAATAAAGATAAAAGTTTTGTTTTCATTAAAATTACCTCATTTCAGTATTAATCAGTTGAATTGCTTTTTGTGTAAGTGAGTAATGTAGTTTATCCTTGCCGTACCAATTATAACTGTTAATCAGACCATAATATTTAAGTTCTTTTGCAATTTCCATTCTTTTTTCCCGAATTTCAAAAGGAATGTCAATGCGACTTTCTGAAAAACCCGTGTTTTTATAGTGACATGTGATTATTTTCCACACTTTCTCTGTTGCATTTTGCATAAAACCAACCTCCTTATTGCACCTATTGGTGTTGTGTAAATAAATAATAACACCAACAATTGATATTGTCAACACCAAATGGTGTTTTTCTGTTACATTATATACAGAGGTGATAACAGTGGGCAAATATGAACGAATCAGAAATCTGCGTGAAGACAGAGACCTGACACAAAAACAGGTTGCAGATATTCTTTTTATGCAGCTGACTCAATACCGCAGATATGAATCAGGTGAAAGAGAAGTACCTCTTGAGCTTGCAATTGCTTTATCAAAGTTTTACAATGTTCCCATTGATTACATCGCCGGAGTTTCAGACAAGATAACAATTTCCGAAGAATCCCTGACGGCAGGAGAAAAGAAGCTTCTTGGAAATTACAGAAATCTTTCCGAAAAAGAAAAGAAAAATCTTATTGAAATATCAGATATATTGAAATGACAAAAAAACACCGCCTCGGCTGAGACGGTGTTAATTATTTATTAAGTCTTATTATTCTGCAACAACGACATCTTCAACTTTACCTGCTTTTACAG
>CAZMHL010000214.1:0-2993 GCA_964566065.1 uncultured Eubacteriales bacterium | reverse complement strand
GCAATCGCTTATCGCCGACCGAACCGGCAGGTGAGACCAGGGGAGTTGAAGTGTTTAATAAAACACTTTTTTATTTAACTGTTGGCTTTTCCGTTGGCATTTCACCTTTACCTATATTGCCTCCCGGGTTGCCTTTTCCCATACCTCTTGGTTCAAATTCACCGTTTTCAGTTTTTTCCATATATTCATCGTACTGCTCCTGAGTTATTTCACCCTTTTCAAGCTGCTTGGCTAATCTTTCTTTTTGTTTTTCAAGCATTTCCGCTTTCTTTTCTTCTGTCATTTCGGGCATTTTTCTTTCGTCATCAACTTTATCATTTTTTCTTCCCTTATTACTTTTTCCGCCTTTTTCAATAGCTTCTGCTATTGCATTCTTCTGCTCTGCCGTAATTTCACCCTCTGCAACCAATTCATCAAGGCAAGCACTGAATTTTGAAACCACCAATGCCTTCTGCTCATCTGTAAGTCCTTCAGGGTAAATTTCCGCTTTTCTGAAACCGCCTGCAAAAACCGTAATTCCTGCTGTTAAAAGGGATACAACAAGAACAAGTGCGGTGATTTTTAAAACTTTTTTCATATAAATTCCTCCTTTTTATCTTATCCCCACTTACATAATAAATCATAAATGTTATGAATATATATCCATTTTGTGTAAATTATATGAAAAAAGACAGTTCCGAAGAACTGTCTTTTTGATTGTTGATTATTTAATTCCTGTAGGTCCGTAAACTTCTACCTCGATAACTTCCATAAAGTCTTCAAGAGTAATGTAGCCTTTTCCTACTGAAACTTTAATCTGTGCTACATTGAATGCTTCAAACTGTTCTTCTGTAAATACTTCCTTGAACTCTTCATAAGTGTACAATCCGTATTTTTCAATATCTGCCAGTTTTTTAGCTTCGTCAATCTTCATATCTTCATTTATTTCATAAGGCATGAAATATTCAAGACCTCTGATTGAAGATGAAAGTGAGAACATTTTCTCTGTAATGAAGTTGTAGTTATCAACTGTAAGTAATGACCATGCTTCGATGTTCTTATCTTCAACAACTGCATTTTCAAGAACAACTGTTTCATATCCGTCTTCAGTTTCTTTTACGAAGCTGTGACCGATGTAGCTTTCAGCATTGTCAGCATTGATTGCAACAAATCTTCTTGCTTCGGTATCAAAGTAACCATGTTCATTTACAACTTTTACAACTGTACCGTCGCTGAAGGTAAGTGTTATAACCTTATTATCTTCAAATCCGTGATTTCTGATTACCGCAATCGGCGAAACAGCATATTCACCTTTTTCGAAATCCCAGACCTTAAGCATATCGCCCGGTCTTAATGTGTCAATTCTCTGCTGTGAGCCGTCAGCCATTGTGACAAGTGTGTCACCCGTCACGCAGGTGCTGCTGGATGCCGAAATAGTTACATCGCTTGCGGGCATTGTAAAGGTATACGAACCGGTAGTTGTCACCGTATTTCCATCTGCATCTTTAACACTCATTGTTTTGTTAGTACTTCCACTATAGGTTACTGTAAAAGTAATAGTATCTCCGTAATATGCTGTTTGTCCGTTAGCAACACCGCTAACTGTGGCATTGTTTTCTGAAACTGTAATTGTGTAAGCTGTTTTCTCCCACTGTGCATACAAGGTAACATCTGCTGCCGGTGTGTAAGCTGCGCCTGCATCACCAATCTTAGTTCCGCCCGATGCCGCTGTATACCAGCCAAGGAAGCTATATCCTGTTCTTGTATCCGGTGTTGCAAGTGTCACTTCGTTTCCTGCAACCACTGTTTCATTTGCCGTTGAACAGTTTCCGCCGTTGGTTGTTGCATCGTAGGTAACAGTAACTTCTTTTGATGCATCAGTCCACTGAGCATAAAGTGTAACATCGCCTGTCGGTTTGTAAGAACTACCTGCATCACCAATCTTAGTTCCGCCTTCGTCTGCTGTGTACCAGCCTGAAAGGATGTAACCGTCACGGGTTGCTGTCGGAAGTGTAAGTGCTGTTCCGTCGTAATAAGCGGATTCTGTAGCACATGAACCGCCGTTTGCATCATAGGTTACTGTGCAAGGTGCACTCCACTGTGCATAAAGGGTAATGTCTCCTGAAGGTGTATATGCTGTTTCTGCATCGCCAACTTTGCTTCCGCCTGATGCCGCTGTGTACCAACCTTCGAAGATGTAATCTTCACGTGTTGCAACAGGGAGTGTAACAGTCGGGCTTACAGAAGTTGCATAAGCTGTGTTCTGAATACATTCACCGCCGTTTGCATCATAGGTTACTGTTGAGCTTATTGTCGTGGAGAACGAACCTGAAGGAACACCGCCTGTTGAACCGGCGGTACAGTTTGCAAATGTAACAGTACCGGAGTTAATGGTTACGCCGTTGTTGCCTACAAATGCATAATCGGTAATAACCCAGGTTGTTGTTTCGGCACTTGTTGTACCGGCATTTACATAGTAAAGGGTGCTTCCGGAAGTGTTAAGCGTACCTGTATATGTAGAACCGCCCGATGCCGCTCTTGCTGTTGTATCAACGTTAATCACACCGCCATCTGTCAATGTCACCTTAATTAAAACATGGTTAGCAGATGTATAGCCTGTAATTTCAGCTGATGCAATCTTATTAAAGTCGTTATCTCCGTCAAATCTCAAATAAACAGAATCCTCTTCAACTGTCTTGTAGTCATAAATTTTAAGACCTGCAAGGAATGGCAGATACTGAGTATATCCGCCGGATAGAAAACTTGCCTTAGCATAACCCATAGCCTGACTGCTTGTATTATATTCATAATAAGCACTCGGCAGGCTCTTCTTGATTGAAACTTCAAGGGCAACATCCCATGTATAAGTTTTTGTATCCGAAATCTGATTGCCGTCTTTGTCAAAGAATACTGTATCTTCAACTGTATAGGTTATTGTATATTCTTTCTGTTCAGAGAGAGTAACCTTGCCGTCTGTAACGGTCAGTGCATTTCCGTCTGAATCAACTACGGAT
>CAZMHL010000213.1:0-3027 GCA_964566065.1 uncultured Eubacteriales bacterium | reverse complement strand
GAAGAAGGGATTCGAACCCTTGCGCCGGTATTCACCGACCTAACGGTTTAGCAAACCGCCCCCTTCGGCCGACTTGGGTACTTCTCCGAATCTGTTAATTTGTTATAATATTATTCAATCCGTACACTGCTGTACGGATTGAAAGTGGCGGAGAGGGTGAGATTCGAACTCACGGTGCTTCCGCATCACTAGTTTTCAAGACTAGCTCCTTAAACCACTCGGACACCTCTCCACAACGCTTAACTATTCTACCACATTAAAGGTGGTTTGTCAATATTTTTTTGAAAAAAATTTAAAGAAGATTTTCGTCATAGTTTGCACGCACTCCGCCGATGAATTTCGGCCTTGTTCTTGCACACAAAATGTTTGCTTCGCCAATCTTTTTTAAAGAAAGTCTTACAGGAACGGCTACTTCTTTTAAATGCATACCGATAAGTGTTCCGCCGATATCAAGTCCTGCATCTGCTTTAATATATTCAACAACACAGGGGCTTGAAAGAGCCTCGTATGTTTTTGTCGCAAAAGAGCCTCCTGCCTTTGGTTTTGGAATAACATTAACACATTCAAGCCCTTTTTTGTCTGCAAGCTCTTTTTCAATAACAATCGCACGATTAAGATGTTCGCAGCACTGCGAAGCAATGTATATACCTTTTTCTTTCAATACGCTGTAAATTTCATCAAAAACGGTTTTTGCAGCATCAACGTCGGAATTTGTTCCGATTTTGTCACCCATAATTTCACTTGATGAGCATCCTATAACAAGAACGTCGCCCTCTTTAAGCTTTGAAGCTTCAATAAGCTCGTTTATAACTGTATTTGCATCATTTTTTATTCTGTTTGTCATCTTTTTCATCTTCCTTCGGAATGTTTGTAATAAGCTTTTCAGCATAAATTCTTGTGGCAAATGCAAGTGCTGTAGATGAGAAAAGCTTTGAATTTTCGTTGTCTGCTGTTTTTTCAAAGGTTCTTTCCGATTCGTTGAAAACTATTTTAAGTGCATATTCAACATATTCGCAGAACTTTGTATATATCTTTTCGATGGAATCATTCTTTAAAAGATTTTTTAAAAGTCTGTCTGTTTCAGCTACACTGAACACTCTTTTTAAAACGAAAATCATAAAAAGCTGTGCAATGTGCTCTCTGTTATATTTTTTCTTTACCGGCGGATTAATGATTTTCTGTTTAACGTAGTTGTTAATCATAGTAGGAGTTGCGGTTTTTCCGCTTTCATCCGCAAAAGATATAAGCTTCATATCAATCAGGCTTATAACCTGATCCATATAAAGGTCAAGCTCGGGAAGCTCGTCATACTTCGGGAAGGAAAACTCAAGTATGTTTTCGTACATTTTAATCACCTTTGTATATAATAGCACTCATTAAATAAAAAGTCAAACCGGGACCGTTGAATTTTCTCATAATGAACCGATATTCTTAATATCATTTATAAAAGGGGATTGATGGGCTAAATGTTTCAGTTTTTGGTAAACGGATTCGCAATGGTTACCACATCGGCAATCATAAGAGTATTGCTTTTGTGGTTTAATGTTTACATTTCAAACAGGCTTGGTGAGGGCGGAATGGGAATTTATTCCCTTTTAATGACGGTGTTTTCCTTTGCCCAGGGGGTTGCGGTTTCGGGGCTTTCTCTTGCAGCAACAAGAATTGTTTCGGAAGAGCTTGCATTAAACTGTGAGCTTGGTGCCAAAAGGGCGGTCAGGAAATGTGTGTTTTTCGCTGTTGTTCTTTCTTTTGCCCTTTCGTTTGGAGTATGGGTTTTTGCACCGCTTATTGAAGCTTACGTGCTTAAAGGAGAGGCGTCTCACGAAATAGTAAGAACTCTTGCTTTGTGTTTTCCTCCCGTTGCCATATCTTCTGTTTTCGGCGGTTATTTTATAGCTGTAAGAAAGGCATACAAATCCTCTTTTGTGCAAGTGGTTGAAGTAATTATAAGAATCGTTTTTGTAATGCTTTTTATGAAATTTCTTCTTCCGAAAGGAGTTGCCTACGGTTGCCTTGCCCTGATTTTGGGCTCCGTTGTTTCCGAGGGTGCTTGCCTTGTAATCAATGCATTTTTATATATTAACGACAAAAAGAAGCTCATAAATTTTAAATCGGGAAACAATCTTACCTCAAGGGTTTTTAAAATAGCAGTTCCGGTGGTTTTGTCAAGCGCACTGAAATCTGCTCTTTCTTCAATTAAGCAGATTATAATTCCCACCGGACTTGTTCTTTACGGCTTTTCCAAAAAAAGAGCAATTGCCGATTTCGGTCTTATGAACGGAATGGTTATTCCGGTTGTAATGTTTCCCTATGCAATAATCGGTGCGGTGGCAAGTCTGACAGTTCCGGAAATTGCCTCCCGTCATATAAAAGGAAGCAGACAGAGAATAAACGAAATAATAGTTCTTTTGATTAAAAATGTGTTTATGTTTTCTCTTTTTATCTGCGGAATACTTTTCTGCTACGGCGAGGATATGGGCGTAGCCCTTTACAGCAGTATTAAGGCGGGAAGATACATCGTTCTTCTTGCTCCGCTTGTGCTTTTAATGTATATGGACACTGTTACGGACAGCATTTTAAAGGGGATTGACAAGCAGGTGACGGTGGTTAAAATCAATATTCTTGATACTCTGCTGTGCATAGCTTTGATTTATCTTCTTGTTCCAAAGGCGGGGCTTACGGGTTACATTGCGGTTTTGTACATAAGTGAATTTTTGAATTTGCTGTGCAGTATGACCTGTCTTTACAGAGAATATAAGTTTAAGGTTGATGTGTACAACATTTTTGTAAAGCCCTGTTTTGCAATGATTGTTGCAACGGAGTTTGTAAGATACACTTCACCGTCAATGTTTAAAGGTTGTTTGGTGATTCTGTTTATTTATCTTTCGTTGCTTATAATTTTCAGGTGTGTAAAATTAAAGACTTTTAAAATAAGTAATTTTGTGGTAAAATGATTAAGCCGAGGGGAACCTAACCCCACAAGGTTTAAAATATAAATTTTGCGTAATACTGCAGAAAATTCTGCAA
>CAZMHL010000212.1:0-3054 GCA_964566065.1 uncultured Eubacteriales bacterium | reverse complement strand
AAATTCATGCCCGTTCAACAGGTCCATACTCACTTGTTACTCAGCAGCCTCTCGGCGGTAAAGCCCAGTTCGGCGGACAGAGATTCGGTGAAATGGAAGTTTGGGCTCTTGAAGCATACGGTGCTGCATACACATTGCAGGAAATTCTTACTATTAAATCAGACGATGTAGTGGGTCGTGTTAAAACATACGAATCAATTGTTAAGGGACTTAATGTTCCGAAACCGGGTGTTCCAGAATCATTCAAGGTATTGATCAAGGAATTACAGAGCTTGTGTCTTGATGTTAAAGTTCTTGACAAGGACAACAACGAAATAGACCTCAGAGAGTATGATGAAGATGTTGATGCTCCTGAAATTACACCTGAAATCCTTGAAGACATCAAGAAGACAGCGGAACAGAATATGATGAACAACGAAGAAGTTGTTGAAGAACCTATGGATGAAGATGAAGACATCTTCGATGAAAAGGTGATTTTTGACGGCGGACTTGATGTTATCGATGAGCTCCCCGAAGAGTAATATTTATTCAAAGTTTTAACATGCAATCGCATGTTCCTGATAGAAAGGACTGAAACACACTATGGAAAATGAAAAGTCTACTGAAAAATATTCATTTGAAGCGATAAAAATTGGTCTTGCATCTCCGGACAGCATCAGAGCATGGTCGAAGGGAGAAGTAAAGAAACCTGAAACAATTAACTACAGAACACTCAAACCTGAACGCGAAGGTTTGTTCTGCGAAAAAATATTCGGACCTACCAAGGACTGGGAATGTCACTGTGGTAAGTACAAAAGAATCAGATATAAAGGTATTGTCTGCGATAAGTGCGGAGTTGAAGTAACAACCGCAAAAGTAAGACGTGAAAGAATGGGTCACATTGAACTCGCTGCTCCTGTATCTCATATCTGGTATTTCAGAGGTATTCCTTCAAGAATGGGACTTCTTCTTGATATGTCTCCAAAGGACCTTGAAAGAGTTCTCTATTTTGCAAATTATGTTGTAATCGAAGCAGGTAAAACACCGCTTGTTAAAAAACAGCTTCTTGATGAAAATGAATACAGAGAAGCTTATGAAAAATATGGTTCAAAGTTCAAAGCTATGATGGGTGCAGAAGCTATTAAACTTCTCCTTGAAGAAGTTGATCTTGTATCACTTTCCGATGAACTCAAAGAAGATCTTGAAGACAGCTCAGGTCAGAAACGTGTTAAACTGATGAAGAGACTTGAAGTTGTAGAATCATTCAAACATTCAGGAAACAGACCTGAATGGATGATTCTTGATGTTGTTCCGGTAATTCCGCCGGATTTAAGACCTATGGTTCAGTTGGACGGTGGCAGATTCGCAACATCTGACCTTAATGATCTTTACAGAAGAGTTATTAACAGAAATAACCGTCTTGCTAAATTGCTTGAACTCAAAGCTCCTGATATTATCGTAAGAAATGAAAAGAGAATGCTTCAGGAAGCAGTTGATGCTCTCGTTGACAACGGAAGACGAGGAAGAACGGTTACCGGTCCCGGAAACAGAGCCCTTAAATCACTTTCCGATATGCTTAAGGGTAAACAGGGTAGATTCAGACAGAACCTCCTCGGTAAACGTGTTGACTATTCAGGACGTTCGGTTATCGTTGTAGGACCTGAACTTAAAATTTATCAGTGCGGTATTCCGAAAGAAATGGCTATCGAACTGTTTAAGCCTTTTGTTATGAAGAGACTTGTTAAAAACGGTCTTGCTCTTAACATTAAGAATGCAAAGAGAATGGTTGAAAGAGTGCGTCCTGAAGTATGGGAGGTTCTTGAAGATGTAATTAAAGAACATCCGGTTCTTCTTAACCGTGCTCCTACACTTCACAGACTTGGTATTCAGGCATTTGAACCTGTTCTTGTTGAAGGCAGAGCTCTTAAACTCCATCCGTTGGTATGTACAGCGTACAACGCTGACTTTGACGGTGACCAGATGGCTATCCATCTTCCGCTTTCAGCAGAAGCGCAGGCAGAAGCAAGATTTCTTATGCTTTCTGCTAACAACCTTTTGAAGCCGCAGGATGGTAAACCTGTTACTGTTCCTACACAGGATATGATTCTCGGTGCGTATTATCTTACACTTACAAAACCGAAAGAGGTTAAGATTATCAATGCAGGGGATACTGAATTTGAAGCAGGACAGCTTGTTAATTATATTTCTTCAAACGCAGGTCTTCCGGGACTTAAGTTTATAAATATGAAACTTGAAGCAGAAGGTAAGAAACCTGCAACCTTTAAAGAAGAAGGATGTTTTGAAGGAGAAAAAGGTGAGGGTAACGTATTTGTTACTCCCGAAGAAGCTCTTCTTGCATACGATAATGATGCAGTTGGCATTCATGCTCCTATCAAAGTAAGAGTTTCAAAAGAATTTAATGGTGTTACAATTTCAGGAATAATTGATACAACTGTAGGCAGAATTATCTACAACCAGAATGTTCCGCAGGATATCGGCTTTGTTGACAGAAATGTTAATATTGAAGAATATCTTGCAATGAAAGATGAACTTGAAAAAGTTGAACTTGAACTTTCAGGAAAGCTTACAGCAAAGGCTAAAAAAGAAAAACTTGCTCTTAAAGTTGAACTTGAAGATAAAGTTAAAGATTGCACAAAGAGATTGCTCGGTTATGAAATCGACTTCCTCACAGGCAAGAAACAGCTTTCAAAAATTGTTGATTACTGCATTAAGACCCACGGTACTGCACAGGCTGCAGAAACTCTTGATAAGATCAAGGCTGTAGGTTATAAGTATTCAACAAGAGGTGCAATAACAATTTCAGTTTCCGACATTCTTGTTCTTAAAGAAAAAGAAGAAATTATTGCAGAAACAGAAAAAGAAATTGAAAGCATTACAAAGCAGTTCAGAAGAGGTCTTATTGATAACGATGAAAGACATAACCTCATCGTTGAAGCTTGGATGAAGACTAACGAAGCGATCGGTCAGGAAATCCTTAAGAACCTTGATAAATATAATCCTATATTTATGATGGCAGACTCCGGTGCCCGTGGTAGTATCAACCAGATCAGACAG
>CAZMHL010000211.1:0-3068 GCA_964566065.1 uncultured Eubacteriales bacterium | reverse complement strand
CAATCCCTCCGAGTTGCTTCGCAACCCACCTCCCTTTACACAAGGGAGGCTTTTTCATAGTGCTTTGTTATAGATTATATTATCATTTCTAATGCTTTTAGTCAACACAATCCACTTCTCGCAAATGACTGCATATCAACATTAAAAACTTTTCGAGATTTCAACGAAAAGTCCGTTTCACAGAAAAACGAGTTATATGACAAGGCTTTGAGTAACAAAATTAAGCAAATTGTTCATTTCGTATAAATTATTTTTATTTCTTTTTCAAAAAGTTTGTTTTCGTCTGCGGAGGGGAGCGGTGTGTCTGTTACAATGTAATCAGCAACGGCTGTATCATAAATTTTCGAAAAAGCTCTTTTGTTGAATTTACTGTTGTCAGCAACAATTATGCAGGTGTCGGAATTTTCTATCATTGTTCTGTCAACCTGGGTTTCCTCTGCATAATAAGTAGAAAAACCGTTTTCTGCTTCAACACCGTCTACCGAAAGAATGAGCTTGTCGGCGTGATATTTCCTGAGTACTTCGTTTGCATCTTCTCCATGTGTGAACTGATATTTTGAGTTTATAATTCCCCCTATAAGTACAATGTTGTAATTGGGGTTTACAGACCCCTCTAACGCTATTGAAATTGAATTTGTGACAATGTTAAGGTTGTAGTCGGCAGGCAGGTAACGAAAGGCAAGGAGGGTTGTGGTTCCTGCATTGAACATAATCGTATCATTGGGTTTAACAAGGTTTGCTGCTTTTCTTGCAATAAGCTCCTTGGTTTTTCTGTTGGTTTCAAGCCTCTGGTTTAAATTCATACTGTAATAGGGCTTGTATGTACAAATGGCACCGCCGTGAACTCTTGTAAGAAGTCCTTTGTTTTCAAGGTCTGTAAGGTAGTTTCTTACGGTAACCTCCGAAACATTAAGAGCCTTGCTTAAATTGGTTACTCTTACCGTACCATTTTTATTAAGTAATTCAAGGATTTTGTTCTTTCTTTTATCTTTTTTCATACAATCAACTCCACAATTATTTTACCATAAAAAACAGACAAGTTCAATACAAAACTTTCGAAAAGCTTTCGTTTTGTCAAAAAAGCAAAACCAATACAGAAAATCCGTTGACAAAGTAACCCCGTATTGTTAAGATTAAATTGTAGTATAAAATATAAGAAAGGAGTATTTTAACATGATAGAATCAATGAGCATTAAACCGCCTTTTTTTGAAGTAGGACCGAAAGCGATTATTTATGGCGAAGATATGCTTAAACTTGCAAAAGTAATAGATAAAACTGCAATGAAGTACGATGTGGATGTAATAGTTACTCCCCAGTATACCGATATAAAACTTCTTGCAGATAATACAGAAAGAATTTTCGTTTTTGCACAGCATATGGATTATCTTAAACCGGGCAGAGGTCTTGGAAGCGTACTTCCGGAGGCAGTGAAGGCAGCAGGTGCAACAGGTGTTATGCTTAACCACGCCGAAAAGCCCTTAAGTCTTGAGGATATTGAAAAGACAATCCGCCGTGCAGAAGAAGTTGAACTTATGACCATTGTTTGTGCAGATACTGTTGAAGATGTCAAGAAAATCGCAAAGATGGGACCCGATATGATTGTAGCAGAGCCTACAGAACTTATCGGCACAGGTATCACAAGCGACAGCAATTATGTTATTGACACAATCAACACAGTAAGGGAAATCAACGAAAAAATAATGGTGTTGCAGGGGGCCGGCATTTCTAACGGTCAGGATGTTTATAATACCATTAGGCTTGGAGCACAGGCTACAGGGTCAACGAGCGGAATTTTAAAAGCAGATGACCCTTATGCGATGGTTGAAGAAATGCTTTACAACCTGAGAAAAGCATGGAACGAGTGCAACGCGTAATGTGCGTTGCACAACTAAGTTTGCCTGACGGCAAGTGAAGTTATCTTTGATAATGAAGTTGACTGCGTCAGAAAAGTTTCGGCTGTCGCCGAAGTGGCAAACTTAACTTCGGTTTGTGCAGTGCACAAAACTTCATTGAGATAGTATTGAACAACTTCGCTATTTACAGAAGATTTTGTAAATAAGACAGTTTGAAGAAAAGAAGGAAAAACAAAATGAAAAAAGAAGCTTTGAAAATGGCGAAAGAAGCCTATGAAATTGAAAGCAGCTGCATAAGTGAAATGCTTGACTGTTTTGACGAAGAAGCGTTTTCAAAAGCGGTTGAGCTTCTTGCAAAAGCGGAAAGAATCGGCGCATCGGGATGCGGCCATTCAGGCATTATCTGTCAGCATTTTGCTCATCTTATGTGTTGCATTGAACGTCCTGCAAAATTCATTTCGCCTGCCGAAGCAGTTCACGGCGGAATGGGATTTCTGCAGAAAGGTGACGTTATGGTTTTTGCCTCAAGGGGCGGAAAAACAGGCGAGCTTATTCCCATTATGGAAATATGCAAACAAAAGGGAGTGTATATCATTACGGTAACAGAAAATCTTGACTCTCCGCTTGCCCAGAGTGCAGATGTAGTGTTAAAACAGTATGTTAACCGCGAAACAGATAAGTATAACTCCCAGGGAACAACCTCTTCAACAGCGCTTTGTATGATATTCCATGCACTCCAGACTGCGCTTATTGAAGAAACTGATTACAAAAACGAACAGTTTGCCCTGATTCATCCGGGCGGAGCTGTCGGAAAAAGATTAAACAATAAATGAATTTTAGGAGGATTTAAAAATGGAATTTAAAGTTTTTCAGAAGGAAATCGAATTACAGTCAAGAGGATGGATACCAACATTCCACGACATTTCAAAGGAAGTAAAGGAAATTGTAGATGCTTCAGGTATCAAGAATGGTACAGTTGCAATTGTGTCTCATCATACAACCTGCTCTGTTATGGTTCAGGAATGCTCACACGATATTGATACTTTTGATCTTGAATACTTACAGCACGACCTTCTCGACATTATGAGAAAGATGATTCCTGACTTTGCTGAAGAACATCAGTACCGTCATCCGGGACCGGTTCACGCTCAGTACGGCAGATATGTTAACGAACCCGGTGACTACTCAAGCATGAACACAGACGGACATCTCCG
>CAZMHL010000210.1:0-3086 GCA_964566065.1 uncultured Eubacteriales bacterium | reverse complement strand
CTGTATATACAAAGAACCTTGCATTTACTGACTGGTATCTCTACTACGGTGATACTCAAAAGGTAACAAATTATAACCAGTCTTCACACACACTTGGAAGAAACAACGGTTCAACACTCTTTACAACGATTGATATTTCAGGTGTTGATTCTCAGATGTTCAAGGCTACATTGTCTTATACATCATTCAGAATGAGAAACGGTTATACTTATCTTAATGCTTACCCTGTAACAGGCGATTACGATACAGTATTTGCGGGGATTGAATACGATACAACATCAGCAGACGTTGTTGATATTACGGGTCTTACTCTCGGAACAAGAATCGGTCAGACAGCAAAAGAAAATCCGGGACCGTACTATGCTGATGCAGGATACGTTTCAGGCGAATATAACGTTCCTAACGTAAATACTTACCTTGCAACCCAAAGAGCAGCAGGTAACACTTCAGTTCAGATTGCATACAATCTTACATCCGGTGACGCAACAGCTGAAGGTCTCAGAATGTACAACACATCTGCAAAACCTGTTTACATTAAGATTTACGTTCTTGCAGGTGCAGAAGCAATTACCCCTGCAACAGCAGAATAATTAAATCAAACAAAAATCACCCGATTTTTCGGGTGATTTTTTGTTGACAATTTGATTAATATGTGTTGTAGTAAAGGTGTCAGCGATGACATATAATATAATTACCATATGCATAAGAGGATTGGAGAGGAAGGAGGAGTTTTTAAGTCTTGGTGTATTGGTTATTATGGTGAATTAGAAGCAGAAAGGAGGTACTATGGCTACAGTATCTACAAGATAGGTTTATCGCATCAATTCACCTATTTAAAACCAAGTACAAACGAACTGATTAATGTAAACAGAAAGAAGAAATAACCAAGATGAATACCTCAACCCCAAAAATCCTTTTAGTAATGGAGATCCTAACGGCTCCGGAAAGAGCACAGTTTCTTCTGTATTTCCGCCGATAGGTTATTATATTAATGCTGATGCTATACAGCGTGAAGAAAACTGTTCACCTCTTGAAGCGGCACAGATTGCAGAAAACTCAAGAGAATTTATGCTTGCAAACGGATTTGATTTCACTTTTGAATCTGTTTTATCTACTGCAAGAAACTATAATCTTAGTCTTTGTAAAGGAACATACGGAAATAATAAATAAGAAATTAAAACGGCTGCCTGTGACGGCAGCCGTTTGGGGTTTCTCGGGTAATTTTTTTGTTTCTCTATTGCAAAAGAGTGATTTAAATGTTAAAATGGATTCATAAAGAAAGGATGATTAAAATGAAAAAAATAATTGCATTGCTTTTAATTTCATTGATGCTTTTTTCTGTTGCTCCCGTTATGGCAGAAGATGCCGGCTGTGAAATTACATTAACAAAGCAGAACGAAACCGAAAAAGGCTTTGATGTTTTGTTTTCAATTAAGAACAACCCGGGTATGGGTGCAATGACTTTGAGAATTAACTTTGACAAGGATTATATTATTCCTGTATCCTTTGAAAAAACGGGTATTTTTGCAAGTCAGTCAGTAACATCTAACATTGATGCAAAGAGCGGAAATACAGGTGATGATATAAACGGAGAACTCAGAGTGGTTTGGTATAAGACCTCGGGACTTTCCGACAACGGTGATATGTTTAAAGTTTCTTTTGAGTATAAGTCAATTCCGGAGTCAAAAGAAGCAAACGTTGCAATCAATCAGAGAAGGCTTGATGTTGTTGACAAAAACGCTGAACAGATTGTATATGTAACAAATAAGGTAACAGTTACTGTTCCTGCCGATGAAAGTGCACAGACTCCCGAAAATAATGAATCTGACACAAACAAAGACACAGAAACTTCCGGAGATACAGACAACACCGGCACAATTACAAATAACAACACTAACACAGGCAACAGCAATGTGTATGTTCCTGTAGTTGATACAAACAAGGTTACACTTGCTAATAAAACGGGTGTGTCAAAAATTAAATATATGCCTGTATATTCCGATAACACCTTTGCTCCTGATAAGCCTGCAACAAGATACGAGGTTATTGAAGCACTTTACAATCTTGTTGACATAACAGCAACCAAATATGAAGATGCATTCGAAGATGTTGAGGCAAAATATGAAATGCCTGTAAAAGCATTCATTACCGCAGAAATTCTTGACGGTTACGAGGACAAAACCTTTAAAGGCGATAACACAATAACAAGAGCAGAGCTTGTAAAAGTTTTAACACTTACCTTTAAGCTTGAAGAAGATAAAAATGCAACCGCAGAGTTTACCGATATTAAAGACCATTGGGCAGAAAGCTACATAAATACTTTTGTGTCTGAAAAATACACATACGGTTATGAAGATAACACCTTCAGACCGGAAAACAATGTTACAAGAGCAGAGGTTGTTGCATTTGTAAACAGAATAATAGATGCATCAGGCGATTTGTCCGGGAACATTCCTGTCGATCTTGACTCAAACCACTGGGCTTATAACGACATCTTAAAATCTGTTAAATAATATATGTATGGGCGGATATTATCCCACGGACCGCCGAAAAAGCCGTTCTGCCCAAGAGAAAAATTTAAATGCAGTGTTTAGCATGGCTTCTCCCTGAGGAGAGGCTCCGCCGTAGGCGGTGGTGAGGTGAAATGATTTTTCGGTAAATTGAAACCAATAGTTTAAAACAGGGGCTGTCTCAATAAATCAAAACCCATGAATAATTATTCATCCTGTAGGGGACATTCACGAATGTCCCGCGGGCAAATCGTGATTTGCCCCTACGTGTTTGAATATTTATTTACAGAAAATGATTATTGAAACAGCTCTGTTGCTTGCTTTCCGCGAAAATGAGATTTGCCGTACCAAAAGTACTGTCTGCGCTCATTTTTTATAATAATGTTATCTGCAAGCCTTCTCTTTGAGTAAACACTGATTTATTTTTTTTGCAATCTCTCGGTCGCTTCGTGACATATCTCACCTGCCGGTTCGGCCGGCGATAAACGATTGCCGCCGGCAACCATCGCCCCTTTACGCAAGTGAGCCCTGAAAGCCGCACTGTTCAGCCCTCCTTGTGTAAAGGAGGGTGGCAGC
>CAZMHL010000209.1:0-3140 GCA_964566065.1 uncultured Eubacteriales bacterium | reverse complement strand
CCATACCTATTGCCACACAGTTACAGGAAGTTGAAAATTCAAGAGCTTCTTCATATGCATTCACAGCCAGATGTCCGTTTTCATCTGAAAGAGGATAAGACATTGCCTCTGTTACTTTTATTTCAATTACCTGATTTAAAGATGCAGGGATACCAACTGTTACAAGTCCGCATCCCGTTCTTAAAGCGGCATTAGCTGACAAAGACGGAGCACCGGTCATTCCTGTGCTTCCGCCTATTATAAATATTTTTCCTCTGTCATTTTTATGCTGATCTGTGCTGTATACAGGCAGAAGCTTCTTTACAATATCTTTAGTGATAAGCATTAAAATACCTTCTCCGGAATTAAGTTTTTGTACATATCAATCACTTCGCAGTTTTCAACAAGTATTTTCTTTCTTCCGTTGTTTGAGTTGTAAATAATTGCATATACGTCCTCACCAACACCTGAAGATGCATCAACAGTATTGGTATTATATGAAAGTTTTTTGATATTTTCATTATCAACAGGGCCTATTGCAACTATTCTGTTCACTTCAACGGAAAGATATCTTTTTCTGCTGTTTTTGGCAAAAATTCTGTCAATATCAAGGTCTCCGTTTACGTAAATATACTCAAATTCAACATCGAATTTCTGACTGATTTTATACGCTGCATAGATTATTGCAACACACAAAACCGCACCGATTGACTTAACCATAAACAACGATACAGCCGACAAAGCAAATGCAAACCCCCACAAAGCATATTTTATTAAAATATTTGTAATTGTGTTTTCTTTTTTTACTAAAAATTCAACTATTTTATCCATAACTTACCTCCGTTTTATATATTTTATCACAATGAAAGTTTAATAGCAAGAAAAAAATAAAGGTTCCGGTAACCGGAACCTTTGAAAAGCTTAAATTATACTAATTCGATAACAGCCTGTGATGCACCGTCTCCTCTTCTTGGAGCCATCTTAATGATTCTTGTGTATCCGCCGTTTCTGTCAGCATATTTTGGAGCTATTTCATTGAATAGCTTGAAAACAACATCTTCTTTTGTAATATAAGCAAGTGCCTGTCTCTTTGTATGAAGAGTATTCTTCTTACCAAGAGTAATCATTTTTTCTGCCATACATCTTACTTCTTTAGCTCTGGTTTCTGTTGTAACCATTCTGCCGTTTTCCAAAAGTGATGTTGTTAAATTTCTGAGCATTGCTTTTCTGTGCGCAGTGTCTCTGCCGAGTTTTCTTGTACCTGGCATTCCAATACCTCCTTCTTAATAAGGTTTATAGTATTATTCGTCATCCTCTTTTCTGAGCGCAAGTCCGAGGCTGTCCATCTTCTGAAGAACTTCTTCAAGAGATTTCTTACCAAGGTTTCTTACTCTCATCATATCCTCTTCTGTCTTTGCCGCAAGGTCTTCAACAGTGTTTACTCCTGCTCTCTTCAAACAGTTATAAGAACGAACTGACAAATCGAGTTCTTCGATAGTCATACTCATAATTTTTTCCTTTTTGGAATCTGTTTTGCTTACAAGAACTTCTGTATGAAGTGTACCGCCTGACAAATCCAAGAATAACTTGAGATGTTCAATCAGAATTTTTGCTGCAAGGCTTACAGCTTTATCAGGTTCAATAGTACCGTTTGTCCATACTTCAAGCGTAAGCTTGTCGTAGTCAGTGATCTGACCTACACGTGTATTTTCAACCTGATAATTTACCTTTGTTATAGGTGTATAGATAGAGTCAACAGGAATAATTCCTATTATAGACTGGCTTTCTGTACGGTTCTTATCAGCAGATACGTAACCTCTGCCTGATGTAAGCGTAATTTCCATATTAAGCTTAGCATCTTCGTTAAGTGTTGCAATGTGCAAGTCAGGATTAAGAATTTCTACACTGGCATCAGCTTTAATATCGCCTGCCTTAACTTCTCCTTTTCCTGACGCTTCGATGTATACAACCTTTGAACCGGGTTCATTCAACTTAACATGCAAGTTCTTGATATTAAGTATGATTTCAACGATATCTTCCTTAACACCCGGAACAGATGAAAATTCATGCTGTACGCCGTCAACTTTAATGAAAGATACTGCTGCACCCGGCAATGACGATAGCAAAGTACGTCTGAGTGAATTACCGATTGTTAACCCATAACCTCTTTCGAGCGGTTCAATGACGAACTTGCCGTAAGAATTATCTTCTGACATTTCAACACACTCGATTTTGGGTTTCTGCATTTCAATCATATTAAACCTCCTTTTATTCCCTGAACGGGTCGGAATGTTTCATTCTGCTAATTATTATCTAGAGTACAACTCAACGATAAGATGTTCTTCAACTTCAAAGTCGATATCATCTCTCTGTGCTAAAGCTACAACTTTAGCTGTTGAGTTTTCTTTATCCATTTCTAACCATTTAGGAACAATTCTTGATGAATTTGCTTCAATAATAGCTTTCATTCTATCTGAATTAAGAGAACGTTCCTTAACTGTGATAACATCTCCAACCTTAACGAGGTATGAAGGAATATCAACTCTTTTTCCGTTAACAAGAATATGTCCGTGATTTACAATCTGTCTGGACTCTCTTCTTGTATTAGCAAGACCTAATCTGAATACTACATTGTCCAATCTTGATTCCAGGAGCTGGAGAAGATTTTCACCTGTAACGCCATGCATTTTTGTTGCCATTTCATAATATTTATGGAACTGCTTTTCAAGCATACCATATATAAACTTAACCTTCTGTTTTTCGGTAAGCTGACGACCATATTCGCTCTGCTTTCTTCTCATAGGCTTCGGATTTCTGTTAGAGGTTTTATAAATACCCATAACAGAAGGCGAAATACCTAAAGTTCTGCATCTTTTAAGTACTGGTACTCTGTTTACTGCCATTTTTAAATTCTCCTTTAAATTTGATGTTTACAGTGCCTGGGCTCGTTTACACTGCTCCAAGCACCTTCTTCCAACTGTTTTCAATTTTTCTAACCCCCTAACAGCGTACACTCGAAAATCCCGCAGCTTACGCTGCGTCGTGCTTCGCACATTCCGATTTTCTCGTTGCTTCGTCGGGCGAAAACAAATGTCTGCTGCGCAGCCGCTTGTTTTCGTTCCTCCTCGCACTATACGCGGCGGCGTTTAGGAGGACGACAT
>CAZMHL010000208.1:0-3157 GCA_964566065.1 uncultured Eubacteriales bacterium | reverse complement strand
TTATTTCCCTGTTCAATAAGTTCTTTAAGCATATCGGTAACAAAGCCTTTTTTGCCGTTTGAACCGTCGTCGGTTGCAACAACACATTTATCCGAAACATTTCTGCATTCTTCTTCAAGAATAACAAGGTCTTTATTTCTAAAGCCCGTTACCATGTGCACCTCTGCACCAAGCTGTTTAAGCTTCTTTGCCTGGGGATATGCAATGGCAGTGCCGAGACCTCCGCCGATTACGGCAACTTTTTTATAACCTTCCAGATGAGAAGCTGTACCCAGAGGCCCTGCAAAATCAAGAAGTGCCTCCCCTTCTTTCATTTCTCCGAGCTTAACTGTTGTTTTGCCTACTTTCTGAAAAATTATGGTAACAGTTCCCTTTTCTCTGTCAAAATCTGCAATTGTAAGAGGAACCCTTTCACCATACTCATCAATTCTGAATATTATAAACTGCCCCGGCTGTGCTTTTTTTGCAACCAACGGGGAATAAATTTCCATAAGAGTAACATCCGGATTTAATTCTTTTTTTCTGATAATTTCATTTTTGCTGTACATCAAAAACTCCTCCGATAATATTTAATTGTAACTCATTATTTTAAAAAACGCAAGTAATTTTGCAAAATTTGCCGTTTTATCTGCTTTTTTGTTGTACAATTTGCAGGATGTGAAAAATCAAACTGCAAATATATGGATTTTTTGTGCAAATTATGATAAACTATATTAGTAATTTTACTCAATTATGAGGAGATTTTTCTATGGATTTTCAGAAAGTAAATATAGATAATTATATACATGCGGAACCTTACCTTAAAGGCGAAACCATCTGCGAATTCGGCATTACCCCCACCTGTCTTTATGCGCCTATAGACACGGGTGCTTTCGCTTTAAAAGACGGATTCCTGGTTTTCACTTGCATCGAAGACGGCGAACGTTATTTTTCAATTACGGGAAATTTTAATGAAACCGAAAAAATCAAAGGAATTATTAAGAGCCTTAAGGAACAGTTCGGCAAGGTAAAATTAAAATTTCTCACCAAAGAAAGAGTTAAAATTCTTGCAAAGCTTTACAATTTAAAGGATGAAGATATTAAGACCGACCCTGACCAGTATGACTATATTTACAAAACTGAAGATTTTATAAATCTGACCGGAAAAGCAGTACAGCACAAAAGAGCAGGCTATAATGCTTTTGTTAAAAACAATTCTTTCTCTTACAAAGAAATTGAAAAAAGCGACAAAGATGCCTGTATGGAAATTGTCAACTGTTGGTGTGACAGGAAAAATTGTGACGAATGTGAATATACCTGTGAAAAAAAGATTATGGAAAACCTTTTTGACAGATGGGATGACTACCCTGTTAAAGGCGGAATGATTTTTATTGATGGTACTCCCCAGGCACTTTTGATTTGTGAAACTCTCGGTAACACCACAATGGGTTATCACCAGAAAACAAGAACAACTGACATTAAAGGCTTAAGCTACGGAATTTACATCGAAACCATAAAACGAACCTTTGCAGGCAATGAATATTTTAACATTGGTCCTGATATGGGAGTTTTGGGACTACGACAGTTCAAGCGCCAGTTCAAGCCCTTTGAAATGGTTGAAAAATTTGAAATAACAATATAAAAAAGTGCCTTCGGCAACTAATGTTCGCGTTGCTCACATTTTCGAGGTAGACTTTTATGATTTTCCGTCATTACAACTTAAAAGTTGTAATTTCCTGCAAATTGAAAAATCGCACCTTTCAGGTGCGATTTTAAATTATATGTATTTTTCAACTTTGCAGGAATTTATCCATTCATTTACTGTTTTGGTGTACTTTGAATTATTAAGCAGTGCTTTGATGAATTCTGCATTAGCCTGATAATCTTCTTCGGTAAGAGCTTCTCTTTTTATAATGTGATAACCGTATGTTGTCTGAATCGGCTGTGATATCTGTCCGACCTTAAGAGCAACAGCTCCTTTTTCAAATTCTTCAACCATTGCATATCCGTTATAAGTCAGATATTGTTTTTCCGCATTTGAATCATCCATGCCTGAAACCTTTGCAAACACATATCCGTCAGGATTTGCCTTAGATCCGGGATCTTCACAAAGGTCTCTGTAATCTTCAAATTTTTTACCCTTTTTGATGTTGTTTGACACCTCATAAGCTTTAGTCTTATCTGAAATAAGAATATGCTTTGCCTTTAAAAACTTTTCATTGAAATACGCCTTTGCTTCATCGTCAGTAACCTCTGTAAATGCTCCGGTTTCCAAAACATTGTTCTGAAACTTTGTTGAATGTTCAGACATTTTTGCTATTTCTATGTACTGTTCATAAGTAACACCAAGCAGAGCAAGCTGTTCTTCAAAAGCTTTTTTTGAACCGAATTGCTGAATGTAGCTCTCTATTTGTGCTTCAATTTTTACAATATCGGTTTCATCAAGTTTAACACCGTATTCATTTGCTTTAAGCTGAGTTACCTTAACTTCTTTCAAAGTATTAAATGCATCGTCTGTTGTATAGCCGCCGCTCATAAGGTAATCCATTTCATACTGATAAATATCAAGCTTTTCCACAGAGTTTGAAACAGCCCCGATAACTTTGTTTGTGTCAATTATTTCAACAATCTTTTCTTCCTCGTACCAGTTAACACGGCAACCGAAAGCTTCGGAAATTGCTCTCACGGGAACTAAAGTTCTTCCGCCCGTTTCAAAAGCAGGAACATCAAGAACTACCTCTTTTTCATTTACTGTCATTACCGTTGAATCAATGACAAGCTTTATCGCTGTATTTCCTCTTTCGGCAGTCACTGTTCTTGTGGCGTCGTCATAGCCTACAGCTGCACCGAGCTTTTCAAAAATAGCACGAAGAGGTACCATTGTTCTGTCGTTAACCGTCATTGGGGTAACGTCGAATTCAACCGATTCTTCGTTAACCGTTACAGTTATAACTTCAGCAGCAGAAACCTGAACAACAGATAATGCCATCGTCAAAATCAGTAAAAGTGTAATTAATTTTTTCATATTGTCATCTCCTTGAATATTATTATAAAATTCGTGCTCATTTCGTTCAATGTGCCACAACTTGTATGGAACGGGCTTGCTCGTTCCGTCTTTTTCGGCAGGAACAAGCCACTGCCCTACATCGTACAAATTGCTTGAACGATTTAGATGCCG
>CAZMHL010000207.1:0-3179 GCA_964566065.1 uncultured Eubacteriales bacterium | reverse complement strand
TATAGCCTTATATATACTTATTCCGCCCTTTGGGCGTTCCGGACTTTTTTTACATCCCCTATTTTTATAACATAGGAAATTACTCGCTGTGCGAGAAATTCAGCTTGTTTCATAAAAGTGTACCTCTATCCCCTCAGGATTAGGGGGCGATGATTGCCTGTGGCAATCGCTTATCGCCGACCGAACCGACAGGTGAGACCAGGGGAGTTGAAGTGTTTAATAAAACACTTTTTTATTGAACAGTGTAAGTTCCCTTTATCATAAATATACAATCTGTCACAGCCTTTGCACCTCTGCCGTCACCGATAGGAACTATAAGATGATGATTTCCGTTTATCTGTTTACCGTCGGAAACATCATACCCTGAAGTAACGTCAGCAAGACCGCCCTTGGCAGTTGCAATGGCATTTGCAGTACCCATTCTTAAAATGAGCTCTGTTCCGCCGTCGCAGATAAGTGCCTGTCCCGCACTCACATTAACAACTTTAAATGTAAGTTCCTCTTTCACTTCGGGTTTAAAGACGCTTTTTAAATAGCTTAAGGATATAACAGGGTCTGAATCTGTACCCGGCTGTGCGTATACCAGATATGTAACAGCCATACACAAAGTAAGTGCTATTACAAGAACCTTTACAGAAAGTTTTTTCTTATTCATATTTTTCCTCCTTTATACCTCCACTAAACCGAAGCTTATTACCAAAGCATCGTTCACTTTTTCCATAAGTTGTTCATCAATTTTTCCTATTTTTTCTTTTAATCTTTTTTTGTCTATTGTTCGTACCTGCTCAAGAAGAATCACGGAGTCCTTTGCAAGTCCGTAATCCCTTGCATCAATTTCAATGTGAGTAGGCATTTTTGCCTTATTGATCTGAGATGTTATTGCTGCCGCTATGACCGTAGGGCTGTATTTGTTTCCAACATCGTTCTGGACTATAAGAACGGGTCTTATTCCTCCCTGTTCGGAACCTACAACCGGGCTCAAATCGGCATAATAAATTTCTCCTCTTTTAACAATCACTCTTTTCACTCTCCGAAAGTTTTTCCTCACATACCGACAACGCTTCGTTATCGGCATTCAAACACATTTCGGCATATTCTTCATTAATTTTCGCCATACCTTCATATCCGGTCTTTAGCTTATTAAAATTCCGTATATAAAGCCTTAACGCTTTGTTTACGACTTCATCTGCTTTCACTTCCTGCAGTTTTGCAATTTCGTTAACCTCGTCAAGCAGGCTTTGAGGAACCTCAAGCTGTAATTTCCTGAACTGTGACATGATACCTGCCCCCGAAAATTTATACTGGGTAGCTGTTATATTTTGTGCTACCTACGTATAATTATACACATATCATCAATTCAGGTCAATAACAATTATATGCAAAATTGGCTCCTTTCGTTAAAAAATCAAAAAATAAGATTGTGAAATTCAGTTACTTTTTTATCTCTGACATACACCCTTGGAACTCGTTTTCCTATATCGCACAGTATTTCATAGTTGATTGTACCAAGAATCCCTGCCATTTTTTCAATAGGATTTTTAACGCCTTTCTGTTCACCAAAGATTACAACCTCATTTCCCATATGTATATTATTGACATCTGTTACGTCAATCATACATTGATCCATACAAATTCTTCCAACGATGGGTGCAAACTCGCCGTTAACAAGGACAGAATACTTTCCGCTCAGGTTTCTTGAAAGTCCGTCGGCATATCCTACGGGAATTGTTGCAATTTTGGATTTTCTTTCTGTTACAAATGTGCAACCGTAGCTTATTGCACATCCTTTTTCGATTTCTTTTATATTTACAATTTTTGTCTTAAACTCCATTACAGGTTTGAGTTCTATTCTTTTTCCCTCAAGATAAGGTGAAGGATAACAGCCGTACAGAATAATTCCCGGTCTTACCATATCAAGATGTGTGTTTTCATACATCATCGTTGCTGCGCTGTTTGCACAATGTTTAATTTCTATATCAAGACCTTTATTTTTCAGGTCTTCATTTATCTTAAGAAATATTTCGAACTGCTTATTTGTATAGCTTGTATCTTCTTCATCTGCCAAGGCAAAGTGAGTAAAAATACCTTCAATTTTTATCATAGGAAGTTTCGAAATTCCAATAATTTCATCAACAGTTTTTTCATCACAGCCATAGCCGCTTAAAAAACCGATTCTTCCCATACCAGTATCAACCTTAATGTGCACTTTGATTTCTTTATTTACTTTCACGGCATATTCAGAAAGCTTTTCTGCAAAACTGTTTTCATATACCGTTGGTGTTATATCGTAGTCAAACAGATTTTTTATACTCTTTTCATCGGTATTGCCAAGGATAAGAATTCTTGAACTAATCCCTGCATTTCTTAACACTATCGCCTCATCAACAAAAGCAACAGCAAGGAAATCAGCACCTGCATCTAAAAGTGTTCTTGCCACCTGAACACTTCCGCATCCATATCCGTCAGCCTTTACCACGCCTAAAATTTTAGCGTTATTTGGGGTTATTTGTTTTATTTGAGTAAAGTTGTGTCTGAGATTATCTAAATCTATATGCGCCCAGTTTCTTTGGTTATAATCCATTTTATTCCTCCGTTAAGTTTTTAAATGCATCAGGCAGACTTTCAATTATGTCAGATGCAATGAGTGAATACACTGTTTTCTTTTCTTTGGCAAAATCCCCTGCAAGACCGTGAATATAAACTCCGGCAACAGCCGCATCAACAGATGAAAGTCCCTGAGCGGCGAAAGCTGAAATTATTCCTGAAAGAACATCTCCGCTTCCTCCTGTTGCCATACCTTCGTTACCTGTAGTATTTTCATAAATCAGATTTCCGTCGGTTACCAGGGTATTCTTGCCTTTTAAAACAAGTGCCACATTATATTTTTTGGCAAACTCCGTTGCAATATTCTCTCTGTTATTTATTATTTCATCCGCAGTAAAGCCTGTAAGCCTTGAAAATTCACCTATATGAGGTGTAAGAATTACCTTTGCATTACTTCTTTCGAGTTTATAAACCTCACCCGAGAGAACATTAAGACCGTCTGCATCAATAAGCAAAGTCTTGTCGTAGCTTTTCAAAAATGCGGTGACTGTCTTTTTTGTTCCCTTGTATCTTCCGGCACCCATACCTATTGCCACACAGTTACAGGAAGTTGAAAATTCAAGAGCTTCTTCATA
>CAZMHL010000206.1:0-3220 GCA_964566065.1 uncultured Eubacteriales bacterium | reverse complement strand
CACCACGGGCTTTGAACGTTCCCGAATAAATAAGGGCATCCGTTCCGCTGCCTTTACCGTCTGGAATAACGGCAAATTTACGCTTAAACGCTTCAAAAGTACCTGTGGTTGTTCCAGGCACCCAACCGTTAACCGTAACAATGTTGCGGTGTGCGGCAGTTCCGACCTTCTCATAGTCGGTAATTTTAACGATTTCATCAACAACAGGGTCGCCGCTGATTACATCACAAGTGTAAGAATAACTTGGTGCATATCCAATTACATCCGAAACCTCGGTTTTGTAATTGACGTATTTACGAGTGTATTCCTTTGCACCTTTGCTCTCTGACAGGTCAGTAAAGCCTTCGCCAATAAGTTTTAACGTACCGTCTTCAAGTTCCATAAAGGAATACATTTGGTCTCGGGTTATAAGTTGCTGCCTAACCTCGGTGGTATTAGTATCAGCCATTTACTTTGCCTCCTTGTGTTTATAGGATAATGTGAATATCGCTTGATAATCGTCTGTTCCATTGTCATACCGAGCAGCTATAGACGGTGTGGATGTCATTTCGATTTTAAGAGCAGTATTCCCACCGGAGAGTTTTGGAAGGTTTACAAATTCCTTATTCTCGTTTTTTTCCGAAAACCACTCATCAAGCGAATTTAATATTTTTCTGGCATCAAGTCTATGTTTGGTGTCAGTATTAACTGTTCTTACATAAACGGCGAATGGGAAAACTCCGTTGTACGAGCCGTTCACATAGGCTTTGCCTTTCTTTGCGCCCGAAAGAGGTTGAAACATCATCGAACTATCCCTTTTTTCAAGGTCATCGAGTTTGATTTCCACCGGTTTATCGGGCCAAGAATTTAAGTGTTCGAGCATAGACTGCTCGATAATAACATTGTCATTTGTGGGGTTAGTGCTCACAAAACTCACTCCTTGATAATTTTATTTACCCCGCTTATCCACGCTTTTTTCTTGGCGGATTTTGCTTTTTCAAACCACTGTGCAGAGGCTTGCGGATGTTGTGCTTTTGAAAAGTTGCGACGGCGTGCATAATAAACCGATTTTGCGTAAGGTGCATTATAAACGATTTCGCCACTTCCTATGGTAGTTCCTCTTATGCCAGAGCCGGCAAGAGTACCCGTTCTCATAGGAACATACGGATCGCTGTCTTTAAGCACTTCGTTATCAAGCCATTTTTGTGCCTTTTGAAATTTAGGCGAAAAACGGTTTACTGTCTTTGGGATATCGATTTTGACTTTAACGCCCATCTATTTCCCAATGCCAAATTCTCGAAGTGCCTTTTTTGAAGTAATGAGCCTTTGTAATCGCATAGGCGGGTTTTGCATTTTCTTGCGGCGTGGGATATTCGGAAATACCTTCAACAAAATAGTCTTTTTCATCCTCGTTAAAGGTCCAAAAATCCCTTTTGTCTTTGGCTTTTTCCCATTTATCAAACGGAAGAAACTGCTTTTTCGCTCCGCCTATTGAAACGGCTCGAACTTTACTATCAAAAACATAAAGCCTTGCGCTGTCCTGCGGCGTTTTACCCTGTTGTGATGCCGTTGCGCCGAAATCTGTATCGCAATATACATTTAAAAGAACGGTAACTGAATATTGAGCAACCATATCCTTTTCGCCAATGTAGTTATAAAGCGTTACAGTGTCCGGGAGCATTCTTTTACTCGCCACAGTTTTTATGCACTCCTGCATAAGCCCATCTGCACATAAGACCAGCCTTTTTTAGCAATGCAATAGCCAAAGAGGAAACAGGGATACCGTCTTTGGTGCGAAAAATGACCTGTGAGCCGTTATTGCCTGTATTGCTAACCGAATAACCGCCTAAACTCTCCGAGCCAACAGCAGCGCCTTCAGCAAAACCTAAAACGGCATCAATGCCGCCTTGATGATAAAGCATTTCCACCTCATAAGCGGTGGCTTTTTTAACGTTATCGGTCTTGGCGGCATTTTCGTCAATTTCTATTGTCGCAACAGAAGCAATTACATCGGAAGCAATCTCGGCAAGGCGGGAAAATTCATCATCGGGAATGTTCGTACCCTTGAATTCGCCGTCATAATACGCTTTGTCGATATATGCCATAATGCAACCTCCAGATTAAGCAGGGGGATTTGTTCCGTCAGCAGTGAGCGTTTCGGGGTGCTTATCCTTGATGTGTTTATCAAGGGCAGCCTGTGTGGAATATTCATTGTCGCAGTGCGGACACTTGAACTTATCATCGGAGCCCTTTTTAAGAGCCTCAATTTCAGCGTGAAGAGAATCGTTTTCCTCTTTCAGTCTAACGATTTCGGCGTGAAGTTCAGTGTTTTCTGCCTGCGCATCCTTGTAGGCTACGAGCAGGTCTTCCTTGGACTGCGCCTTGCCTTTTTTAAGGACAGTGCCGTTCTTGTCGATAAGGGAATAACCGAGAGCAAGAAATTCGTTTACCTTTTCATCGGGAACGATACGCTCACAGTTTGCTCTTTTAACAAGTGCCATAAGTTAATCCCCCTTTACGCTTCAAGTTCATCCGAAACAACAAACTGAATTGCATCAGCCTTCTTGTTAAGGATGAATACATCCTCGAAAGACTCCTCGAAGTAAATGTATTTACCTTCGGAACCAGCAGAGGGCGGGTCGAGCTGTGCGAACTGATAGGAAACGGGAGTGATAACAGCGTTAGGATGAACAAGGAACATCTTAATCTGCTTTGCAGTTTCGCCAACTTCCCAACCGGAAGTAAAGTTATAAACGGTTGCCATAAGTTCGGGCGGAACAACAACCACTTCAACTTGGTCAAGGCTCTTAACCACTCTGTTGATTTCAGCAGTACCACCCTGTACGTTGAAAGAACGGGAAATCTGCTTTGCATTCTTGATGAGTTCATCCACATCGGGAGTTACATAAAGAATGCGGCCGTTGGGAGTAACACGCTTTTTGGTCATTTTCTTCATAAGAGAGTCAAAGACGGTAAGCACGTTATCAACGGTAAGAGCAGTAGTATCTGCGGTGTTGCCGAGTGCGGTCCAGTCTGCATAAATCTTGCTAACAAGATATGCGTCCATTTCGGGAAACTTCTCTTCCTCGTTCATTACCTTGGTAATGTTAGCAATAGAAGCAACCTGATTGGTCTGGTCGATATCGGCAGGATGAACAAGGGTGCTCCACTTTCTCTGATTAGAGAGAGTTTTGGGCTCCCAAGAGTTGTCATAGTTTCTTGCTGCGGTAGCAATAGTATC
>CAZMHL010000205.1:0-3230 GCA_964566065.1 uncultured Eubacteriales bacterium | reverse complement strand
CATATGTAACAACGCTTCCGCCTCTCTGACTCATTCCGTGAACTTCAGATACCTTTACATCAAAATCGTAATCGATTGCAACATTTCCAATTATTCTGGATGCAAGCAGAGTACCCTGACCGCCTACACCAACAATCATAATATTCTTAGTCATTATCAGCCCTCCACTTTCTCTATAGCACCAAATTTACATACGTTCATACAAAGTCCGCAACCGTTGCACTGTGACATATCAATACACACTTTGGAATCTTTAACAGAAATTGCAGGACATCCAAGTTTAAGGCACATTTTACAATTCTTACATTTATCAGTAATTTTACAGTGACCGCTGTATTTAACACTCTTAAGAAGTGCACAAGGTCTCTGTGCAATGATTACTGACGGTTCTTCCCTGTCAACTTCTGCTTTTACAACTTTTTCAAACTCGTCTACATTGAAAGGATCGCAAACAACAACATGTTCAATACCAACAGATTTGCAAAGAGCTATAAGATTAACCTGTTTTGTAGCTTCCCCTCTGATAGTACGACCGGTGGTTGGGTTTTCCTGATGTCCCGTCATTCCTGTAATCGAGTTATCAAGTATAATTACAGTGTTATTCCCTTTATTGTATACTATATCAATAAGTCCTGTAATTCCGGAATGTATAAATGTAGAATCACCGATGACCGAAACAAGCTTTTTGTTGAATTCTTCTCCCCTTGCTTTAGCCATACCGTGAGCTGCTGAAACTGAAGCACCCATACATACAGTTGTATCAACACTTTCAAGAGGTGTAACAGCTCCAAGAGTGTAGCATCCGATATCACCTGAAACAACCAGATTGAGTTTTTTCAACACATAGAAAGTACCTCTGTGAGGACATCCGGCACACATAACAGGAGGTCTTGCAGGAATAATTTCTTTTAACGACGAAAATTCAGCATCCTGATTTAAGATGACTTTTTTAATAAGATTCTGAGAATATTCACCCAGAAGAGTAAACAATTCCTTTCCTTTCACCTTTATCCCAAGGGCTTTACAATGTTCTTCAATATATGGATCAAGTTCCTCAATTACATATATTTCATCACAATTTTCAGCAAACTCTCTGATTAATTTTTCCGGCATAGGATAAACCATACCAAGTTTAAGATAATTTACTTTATCACCAAGAGCTTCTTTGGCGTACATATATGAAATACCGGAAGTAATTACACCTATTCCGGAAGAGTTATTTTCAACCTTGTTAAGTTCTGTAGTTTCAGCATATTCCTTTAACGAATCAATTCTGTTTTCAACATCAACATGTCTTTTGATGGCATTACCGGGCATCATAACATATTTGGCAATATTTTTTGTATATTCCTTGAGTTCAACTTCATTTCTGTCACACAATTCAACAAGACTCTGGGAATGAGAGACTCTGGTTGAAAGTCTGATAAAACATGGTGTATCGTATTTTTCAGAAAGTTCAAATGCAAGCTTCGTGAACTCTTTGCATTCACTTGAATCAGAAGGCTCAAGCATAAGAATCTTAGATGCTTTTGCATAATGTCTGGAATCCTGCTCATTCTGGGAAGAATGCATACCCGGGTCATCAGCAACACAAAGAACAAGACCTCCGTTTACGCCTGTATAACTTGCTGTAAACACAGGATCCGCCATAACGTTCAGACCTACATGTTTCATACAAGTCATAGCACGTGCACCGCCAATTGACGCTCCAATCGCAACTTCAGCAGCAACTTTCTCATTTGGTGCCCATTCTGCATATATCTCTTCAAATTTAACAATTTCTTCGGTAATTTCGGTACTCGGTGTTCCGGGATAGGAAGATACAACCTTCACACCCGCTTCGTAAGCACCTCTGGCAACAGCCGCATTACCAAGCATTAATTTTTTCATTTTCTTTCCTCCGATATTTCGTTCTGCTGTGCAACAACACTCTCACCGCAATAAATTTTCCTGAGTTTTGGTTTTTCAATTTTTCCTGTGGGATTTCTGGGTACATCAGCAAAAATGATTTTCTTTGGTCTTTTATATCTTGGAAGAGAAGCACAAAAATCTTCTACCTCTTCTTCAGTAAGAGCCATGCCTTCTTTAACCTGGATAATTGCTGCTGCAATTTCCCCAAGTCTTGCATCAGGCAAACCAATAACTGCAACATCATTAATTTTGTCATTTTTCCTTAAATAGTCTTCAATCTGAACAGGATAAAGATTTTCACCGCCTGATATAATAACATCTTTTTTACGGTCAACAAGATAAATGAATCCATCTTCATCTTCCTGCGCCATATCTCCTGTAAACAACCATCCGTCACTCAGAACTTCGTTTGTTGCCTTTTCATCTTTATAATACGCAGTCATAACGCCGGGACCTTTAACTGCAAGCTCTCCTACCTCGCCGTGCTTTACAGTATTTCTTTTTTCGTCAACAATTTTGACTTTCCATCCAAAACCGGCTTTCCCAATAGCACCAACCTTATGTTCATTTTCTACACCTAAATGCACACAACCGGGACCGATCGATTCAGAAAGTCCATAGTTTGTATCATACTGATGATTAGGAAATACGCTTTTCCAACGTTTAATAAGACTTGGAGGGACAGGTTGTGCTCCTATATGCATAAGTCTCCAATTGGATAAATCGTAATTTTCAAGGTTGATTTCGCCTCTGTCAATAGCATCAAGAATATCCTGCGCCCACGGAACAAGTAACCATACAATGCTGCAATTCTCTTCAGAAACAGTTTTTAGTATCCATTCAGGTTCTGTACCTTTAAGAAGAACTGCTTTGCCTCCAACAAGAAAACTTCCAAACCAGTGCATTTTTGCGCCTGTATGATACAAAGGAGGAATGCAGAGAAAAACATCTTCTTTTGTCTGTGAATGGTGATTCTGTTCCGTCATTGCTGAATGAACAAGACTTCTGTGTTTATGTATAATTGCTTTTGGAAATCCTGTTGTACCTGACGAAAAATAGATTGCTGCATCATCATCGTCTGTAAGTTTGATCTCCGGGTTCTTTGATGAACAGTAAGACACAAGACTGTCGTAACTTTCAGCAAATGTCGGACAATCATCACCCACATAAAGTCTGATTTTAACATTTGGAATTCTATCGCAAATTTCTTCAACTCGTCCAATAAATTCAGGACCGAAAACCAAAGCATCAGCATCAGCGAGTGTAAGGCAATATTTAATTTCATCAGCCGCATATCTGTAATTGAGCGGAACAGCCAT
>CAZMHL010000204.1:0-3261 GCA_964566065.1 uncultured Eubacteriales bacterium | reverse complement strand
CACACAGTGTGAAACTCTTATTCTTACCGATGAAAATGGTACGCCCGTACGTGATGCAATTGTCTGGCTTGACAACCGCGCAACGGAAGAAGCGGAAATTATAAATAATCATTTTGGACGAAAAAAAGTTTATGAGGTTACAGGTCAGCCGGAAATTACGGCTACCTGGCCTGCATGTAAGCTTTTGTGGGTAAAACGCAATGAACCTGATGTATGGGCAAAAACAAAGAAAATTCTCCTTCTTGAGGATTACCTTCTTTACAAGCTCACAGGCGAGTTCGTAACCGAAAAAACACTTCAATCGTCAACTATTTATTTCGATATAAACAAGTCGGGCTGGTGGTATGAAATGCTTGATTTTATCGGTGTTTCGGAAGAACAGCTCCCAAAGCTTGAGTACAGCGGTAAATATGTGGGGGATTATAACGGAATCAAGGTTGTGACCTCAGCAATGGATCAGGTTGCAGGTGCAGTCGGAGCAGGTGTTGTTAAAAAGGGCATAATAAGTGAAATGACAGGAACAACAATGGCGATATATGTGCCCACCGACACTGTTCCTGAGTTTGACGAAAACAGCTTTATACCTTGTCACTACAGTTTTGACGGAAGCTATGCGCTTCTTTCCTGGAGCCCGACGGCAGGTATGGCACTCAAATGGTTCAGGGATACGTTTTTAAAAGACGTTTCCTTTAAAGAACTTGACGAAATGGCAGAAAAAATCCCCGTTGGTTGTGACGGCGTGACATTTTTGCCTTACCTTTGCGGCTCTACAATGCCGAAATATAACCCCGATGCAAGAGGAAGCTTTACAGGACTTACCCCGGAGCACACCGGTGCACATTTTGTAAGAAGCATAATGGAATCGGTTGCCTGTATGCTCAAGAGCAATCTTGATTATATGAATGTACCTGTAAGTGAAATCCGCGTAATGGGCGGCGGTGCAAAGAGCAGTCTTTGGTGTAATATAAAGGCTGATATAACCGGTAAACGCCTTATCACCCTTAAAAACAAGGAAACCGCCTGTCTTGGTTCTGCAATCCTTGCAGGAGTAGGTGCAGGAGTGTTCTCTTCGGCAGAAGATGCATGCAGTCTTATTGAAACCGATAAATCATATACACCTTCAGGAACAGACTATACAAAGGTGTATGAAAGATTTGTAAATTATGACAATATTCTTAATGTAAAAAAAGATAGCTGATTAAATTCAGGTTAAGTAAACAGGAGATGATAACAATGAAATTTTCAGCAGGATGGTCTGAAAAAAGTATAGTTCCGGGCAGACCGGTCTATCTTAAGGGACAGTTTTATGAAAGAATTTCAGAATATGTAGAAACAGATATTACCGCAACAGCTCTTGCAATAGAATCAGGAAACGAGCAGATGATAGCGGTTTCCGTTGACCTTGTAAGTATTTCTACGGAGCTTATAGAGCTTTCAAGAAAGAAATTCAGGGAAATCGGCGGAGCAATTGACCCGAAAAAGATTTTTATCGGCGCAGTACATACCCATACTTCAATGGACTACGGTACTCCTCAAACCACAACAAAGGATATTCTAAACGAATTTTTGCCTGATGGCAAGAAATATACTTCAATTGTTGAAAAGAAAGATAATGTTTTCTGCGGAGCAGAAGCTCTTGAATTTCTTGCAGACAAAATCGCTCAGGCGGCAAAGGAAGCCTGGGACAACAGAAATGAAGCTAAATATGCAAACGCTTTCGGAAGAGCGGTTGTAGGTCACTGCAGAAGAGTTGTATATGATGACGGCTCTGCAAAAATGTGGGGAGACAGCAACCACGCAAATTTCAGAGAGGTTGAGGGCGGAAATGACAGCGGCATCGAGCTGATTTATTTTTTTGATGCAAAGGAAAAGCTTACAGGTATAATGGCAAACATTGCCTGCCCTGCACAGGTTCTCGAACATCACAGCTTTATTGCGGCCGACTATTGGGGAGAGGTTAAGAAAAACTTACGTGCCAAATACGGCGACGAAATTTTCTTAATTGCATTCTCGGGTGCAGGCGGTGATCAGTGTCCGCGTGATATGGTTCGCTGGGTTGACCCCGAGCAGCCTGTCAAAGATCCGCACATTATCCGTGAAAACACAATTATCCGTAAGGCAGACCCGTCAATGTTTGACCTTAAAGGCTGCAGACTTATCGGTAAACGTGTTGCAAATGAAATTATCAATGTTTTTGAAGAACTTGAACCGGAAGAAATCAAGAGTGAGCCTGTGTTTATCCATAAGGTGCTTCAACTTGACCTTCCTCTTCGTAAAGCAACAATAAAGGAATACGAAGAAGCGGTAAGAGAAATTGAATATTATGTAAATAAAAACCGTGACAACGAAGTGTTTAACTATAAGGATAATGCAGCAATGTATGTTTATGCAGGTACAATCGCAAGATACCGCCGTCAGCAGGAAGAAGAAATTTATCCTATTGAAACACATATCATCAGATTCGGTGACGTTGCAATTGCAACAAATCCTTTTGAGCTCTTCCTTGATTACGGTAACCGTATGAAAGCAAGAAGTCACGCACAGCAGACCTTTGTTTTACAGCTTACGGCAGGAGCAAGCGGATATCTTCCTACTGAAAAAGCGGAAAAGGGAAGCCATTACAGTGCATACATTTCAAGCGGAAACGTAGGTCACGAGGGCGGAGATTTACTTGTAAGAAGAACAGTAACCGAAATAAACGAAATGTTTGACGGTGAAATGAATATAAAGGAGACAGTTTTATGATTAAAACAGCTTTTGTAGGCTTTGGTGAAGTTAACACACCTAAAGAAATAATTGTAAAAAAATGTCACGATGCAGCAGAAAGCCTCAAGAAAGAAGGTCTTGACCTTATTGAGGTTTATCCTGTAACAGATGACTATGAAGAAAAAGATATAAAAAAAGCAGTTGATGCTTTGAAAAACAAGGACTTTGACGTGCTTGTGGTTTGTGTCGCAGGCTGGATACCAACTCACGCCGTTGTAAAGGTAACAGAGCATTTCCGTCATAAACCAATGGTTCTCTGGGGACTTTGCGGATGGATTGAAGATGACCGTCTTGTTACAACAGCAGACCAGGCAGGTACAACTGCAATAAGAAAAACATTTTATGACCTTGGTTATACATTTAAATATGTGTACGACATAATCGGTCTTCCTTCAAAAACAAAAACAGTTTATAACTATGCTCTGGCGGCATCAGCCGCTGCAAAGCTCCGCCATGCAAGAACGGGTATGGCAGGTTACCGAGATATGAACCTTT
>CAZMHL010000203.1:0-3290 GCA_964566065.1 uncultured Eubacteriales bacterium | reverse complement strand
GGAGTAATTCCTGTGAAGTGGAACCAGTCACAGCCTTCAAAAATCTTATCAAAATCAAAATCTTCTGCTTTTGCAGTTGAAATTGAAGAATGAGCTCTGTCGTAAACAACATTTGAAGCTCTCATTGCTGCGCCTGTTTCGAGGAAGTAAATTCCAAGTCTTTCGCCGCCTCTTGCGATGTTGTCTGTTTTAACGTTCATTTTGCGAAGAGCTGCAACAGCGCAGTCACCGATTGGGTTATTCGGAACTTTTGTTACAAATTCAGCTTCGTGGCCGTAGTTTGCAAGTGAAACTGCAACGTTTGCTTCGCCGCCGCCATAGCATACGTCAAATTCGTCAGCCTGGATGAATTTTTCATTTCCCGGTGTTGATAATCTGAGCATAATTTCGCCCATTGTTACTATTTTCATAATATGTACCTCTTTCTTCATTTAGATAATAGATAAGAGATAATAGAGAATAGATTTTTATTATTTTCTCTTTTATCCTTTATTGGAAATTTTTACGCCTGAACGATGTGAAGCATAAAGCCTGCGATTTCGTCCTTTACATAGATGAATTTTCTTGAACCGTCATCATTGTACATTGCAGTTGCTTCGTCAAATTCAACGCCCTGTTTTGAAAGGTGATAAACTGCTCTGTCAACATTGTTTGTTTTAATGCCGATATGTCCGTGTGTTCCCGGTCCTTTTGATTTCATTACCTCATATTCTGTTCCTACGAAAATACCTTTTGCACTTTCTTTGGTAAAAGGCATACCTGTGATAAGTGAAAGCATTTTTGCAGATTTGAGTGCTTCTTCTTCGTTTTCATTGTTAATTCCAAGATGAGCAAACTTAAAGTCAAGCATTTTTGAAACAGCCTTTTTGGTAAGGTCTGTGATTTTATCCCATTCGCAGTTGTCAATAAGGTCTTCTTTAACCATAAAGCTTCCGCCGCACGCAACAATTTTCTTAAATGAAAGATAATCGTTCATATTGTCAAGACTGATTCCGCCTGTAGGCATAAATGTAACATCACCGTAAGGCGCTGCCATAGCCTTGATTTTTGCAATTCCGCCGCTCTGTTCAGCCGGGAAGAACTTAACTGTTTTAAGACCCATTTCAAGAGCCTGTTCTATTTCAGACGGAGTTGAAATACCCGGTGTTACAAGGATATCATTATCAAGACACCACTGAACAACTTTAGGATTAAAGCCCGGGGCAACGATGAATTTTGCACCGCATTCTTTAGCAAGTTTTGCCTGTTCGATTGTAAGAACTGTACCTGCACCGATAATCATTTCAGGATAAGCATCAGCCATAGCCTTGATTGCCTTGTCAGCATCTGCCGCTCTGAAAGTTACCTCTGCAATCGGAAGTCCGCCGTCAATTAAAGCTTTAGCAAGAGGAACAGCTTTGCCGATGTCTTTAATTTTAATTACGGGAACGATACCAATGTTTGAAATCTGTTTAATCAATTCCATTTTCAAAACTCCTTTTATAATTAAAATAAATCAAATTCACTCACGTTAATTTTATCACTCGGCTCATATTTTGTCAATTGCATAAATGCCTTATTTGTTATTTTTGCCATAAATATTTCGTTTTTCGCAACAAAAAGCCGAAGCCTATACAAAAACTGACGGGTGCCAACGACACCCGTCAAACAGCTTCGGCTTCTTTTATTGTCTTTCTGTCCGAAAAATCATCTCTCACAATGTGCCTCATTTCGTGCTCATAAGTTCTCATCTGCTGGCTTTGTGACATTCTGCCGTTGATATAAATATTATAATCACCGTCAGGGTCAAGTGATGTATAGCCCCTTACAGATGTTGGCATATCGATTATTCTAACAATTATGTCGCTCATTTTTTCCTCCCTAATTTAAAAATTGGGATTTGTGTCTCTCATAGCTTTTATAATAGCTATCATTTGTTTTAATTCCTGTTCTGATGCATTCTTTGAAATATCAAAAAGGACTTTAAGTTCCGGACGTGTTCTCACCATTTCCAGAATTTCTTCCGTATTTTCATCACCGTTATCAATCAGGTGATTTGTTTCTCTTCCAAAAAGATAGTCTGTGGAAATATCAAAATAATCTGCAATTTTTTCAAGTGCCTCATAAGACGGAACCGCCGCACCCGATTCGTACTTACAAATAATCGAAGTGTCCATTGAAAGCTTTTCGGCAAGCTCTTTCTGCGTTATTCCTTTTTCTTTCCGCAGCCCTCTTAACCTTTCGCCTAACAATTTAATCTCTCCTCTCATATAATATTATATGAATATTATTCAAGTTTGTCAAGAGTTTTTTGTGAATAATTTTCAATTTTTTATTGACATTTGAATTTAATTCATATATAATATGAATATAATTCAAATCAGGAGGCTGTATGATTAAATGTTTAAGTTGCGATGAAACCTTTGATACTCCCCGTATATTAAAGGAAATACACACCGAGCTTGCAGATTTTCCTTTTGAGGAAATTTCCGTCTGTCCTTACTGTATGGATACCGATATTATAAGGAGTGATAACAATGATTAAAATATGTCCCGTTTGCAAGAGGTTTTTCGAAATCAGAAGTGCTGCGAAATTCTGCAGTACGGTCTGTAAGAAAAAAACAAAACCAAAACGCAAAAAACATCGTGAAACTCTCTGCTGGACCTGCAAAAACGCCGTTCTCGGATGCAGCTGGTCAAAAAATTTTACCCCCGTTGAAGGCTGGGAAGCCGTACCTACCAAGGTGCGCGGAAATCTTGAGCTTGACGAATGGCTTGACAGCTATCTTGTTATAAGCTGTCCAAAATACATAGAGGATTGAAAATGGAAGGAACAGACATTTTAAAACAAATAGAAAACTGTGAAAAAACTATAACTCTGCTTGAAGAGGAGCTTCTTTCTTTTGAGACGAGCTACAGGAAAATTCAAAGCAAAAGATTAAAAAATAAGATGGTTAAAATCAAAAACGAAATCGACAAAGAGATTACCCGCCAGGCAGAACTGAAAATCAGGGGATACGAAATGATAAGAGCTCTTTCGGAAGAGAGCGAAAAATGGGTTCTTATTTACAGATTCATCTGTCTTTTCCCCACAGAACGGATTGCCGCACGCCTCAACTATTCCGAAAGGCACGTTCAGCGTCTGTGCAAAAGCGGATGTGAAAAAATCAATGCACAGTACAGACGCTCTTTGCATAATATATAATGTCAGCCCGGCTGACTCACCCCCATATTTTCAAATCACAACGGCATAAAAAGGTGTTTTATTAAACACTTCAACTCCCCTGGTCTCACCTGCCGGTTCGGTCGGC
>CAZMHL010000202.1:0-3306 GCA_964566065.1 uncultured Eubacteriales bacterium | reverse complement strand
CCTATTACGACACCGCCCTTTGCGGTTCCGTCAAGCTTTGTAAGAATAATACCCGTAAGACCTGCGGCAGCATCAAAAAGTTTTGCCTGCTGAAGAGCATTCTGACCTGTTGTTGCATCGAGCACAAGAAGAATTTCCTTGTCCGCTCCCGGAAGCTCTCTGTCGGTTATTCTTATTATTTTTGAAAGCTCATCCATAAGATTTTTCTTATTGTGAAGTCTGCCTGCGGTGTCGCAGATAATAAGGTCTGCGTTTCTGTTTTTGGCGGCATTTATTGCATCAAACACAACAGCACCCGGGTCTGCTCCCTCGTTATGTCTTACAATATCACAATCTGCTCTTTTTGCCCATATTTCAAGCTGCTCCGCAGCAGCAGCCCTGAAGGTATCACCTGCCGCAAGAAGAACTTTCCTGCCCATTGTTTTATAGTAATGAGCCATTTTACCGATGCTTGTGGTTTTTCCTACACCGTTTACCCCCACAACAATTATTATTGAAGGTTTTGTGTCAATCTTCATTGAATTGTCTTTGGTCACAAGAATTTCACTTATGTTTTTTATGAGCAAATCCTTAATTTCCTGCGGGTCCTGAAGTCTGTTTTTCTTTACTTCATCTTTAAGTGTATCAAGAATATCCTCTGTGGTTTCAACTCCCACGTCGGACATTATTAATACCTCTTCAAGCTCTTCAAAAAGCTCATCGTCTATCTTGGCAAACGAAGAGAAAATACTGTTAAGATTATCAGACAGATTTTTTTTCGTTTTTGCAAGTCCGTTTTTAAGTTTATCAAAAAATGCCATTTTAATTTCTCCTCGTCTTGAGTATTTTTTCTTCAACCTCTGATATGTTAAGGGACAGAAGCTTTGATACACCCTTTTCCTGCATTGTTACGCCGTAGAGCACATCCGCTTCTTCCATTGTACCTCTTCTGTGAGTTATGATTGCTATCTGTGATTTTGCGCTGATTCTTCTCAAATAAGCTGCGAAACGGTTTACGTTTACATCGTCAAGTGCGGCCTCGATTTCGTCAAGCACACAAAGCGGTGAAGGTCTTACCTCCAAAAGTGAGAACAAAAGTGCAATTGCTATAATTGCCTTTTCTCCGCCCGAGAAGAGAGTCATATTCTGCAGTTTCTTTCCCGGAGGCTGTGCAATAATTTCAACACCCGAATTAAGAAGGTCGCTTTCATCGGTAAGTACAAGCTCTGCACTACCGCCGCCAAAGAGTTCCTTAAAGGTTTTTGAAAAGGTTGTGTTTATTATTTCAAGCTGACTCCTGAACTGCTTGACCATAAGAGTTTCCATATCGTGAATAACGTTGTTAAGAGCCTCTTTTGCCTTGGTAAGGTCATCTTTTTGCCCGGTGAGGAAATCGTATCTTTCTTTAGTCTGGCTATATTCTTCAATAGCATTTACGTTTACATTTCCCAGTGCTCTTATTGAACCTCTTACCTTGTCAACATACTTTTTGAGTTCACCGATATTTTCAACTTCTTTTTTATATTCAAGAGCAGTGATATATGTAAGCTCATATTCTTCCCAGAGCTTACTGTTGATGCTGTCAAACTGGCTTTCCTGAGCTGAAATTTTAGCTTCTGTTTTCGCCTGCTCTTTTGAAAGAACGATTAAGGTTTCGTTATATTCCTTATTATCGGCGTTAAGCTTGTTTATGCTTTCCTGAATTTCTGCTCTTTCGTTCTTATTCTTTTCTACGCTTTCTTCAGTCAGGGTATACTGAGTCTTAAGGTCTTCAATCTGACCGCGCATTTTTTCTATCTGCGTATTTATATTGTTTTCCTCATCGCCGGAACAGCCGATTTCTTTTTTCTTCTTTTCAATTTCGTCAAGAAGTCTTCCGACGCTTAAATCCATTTCTTCAACTCTGTGAAGAATAAGATATTTTTCGCTTTCATTTTCAGAAATTTCTGCGCTTAATTTCATAATTTCCGTATTGATAGCTTTTGATGCAGAAAGTTTTTCGCTGCTTTCGCTCTGCATATTCTTAATTTCTTCACGAAGCTTTTCTATTTCGTTATTTATTGCTGTCTTCTGCTCATTGAACAGTTTTTCCGACTGTGCATTATCCTCTGCCTTTTTATCAAGACTGTCCCTTTCGAGTACAAGGGATTTGTGTTCCTCTTCTGCTTTTTCAAGGCTCAATTTATAATGCTCAACATTGTACCTGATTTTGAAAATTTCATTTTCACAAAGCCGGATTTTTTCTGCAAGTTTTGAACATTCAAGAGAAAGACTTTCTTTGTTTTTATTTTCAGCTTCAAGTTCTTTTTTTGCACAATCCGTCTGTTTTGTTGTTTCTTCAATCAAAACGGATAGCTTCTTTATCCGGGCAGTTCTTGAAAGGAAGCTGCTTCCTTTACCGAGGTTACCGCCGGTTATGGCACCGCCGGCGTTGATAACTTCACCGTCAAGAGTAACCATTTTATGCTTGTAAGAAAACTTTCCTGCAATTTTTATTGCATTGTCAATATTATCCACAAGAAGTGTTCTTCCCAGAATTTCATTTACGATGCCTTTGAATTTATCCATGCAGTCAATAACCTCACTTGCAAGAGAAATATAACCCTTTTCTCCTTTGAATTCCTTTGTGTCAAGAACTCTGCCTTTTACAGATGCAACCGGAAGAAAGGTTGCACGTCCGCCTTTTACTCTTTTCAGATAGTCAATGGCCGCCTTTGCATCATCTTCGGTTTCGGTTATAATATTCTGAAGAACATTTCCTAAAACCGCATCAACCGCAACGGCGTATTTAGCATCAACGTCAATGTTTTTGGAAACGGTTCCGTATAATTTGATATTTTTAAGGCTTCCCGATGTGTTTTCGTTAATTACGGTTTTAACGCTGTAGGAATAGCCTTCCATTTCCTTTTCCATATCTTCAAGCATTTTCTTCCTGGATTCTGCCTGGTCTAACGATATGCTGCTTTTATTTATAGCTTCCTCAAGAAAAGCTGTTTTTTCTTCAGCCTCTTTCTTAAGTCTGTTTTTTTCTTCATTTTCTTTCTTTAATTCTTCAAGCTGCGAAGTGTTTTCCTTCAGCTTGTCCTCTTCGTTTTCAATTCTTATTTTTACGTTGTCAATATCTTCTTTTGCAAGTTCAATATCTTCATTTATGCTTTTTTTACGAAGAATTATTCCCTCAAATTCTTTTTTTGCCGCAACAAGCTCCGCATTCTTGTCGGAAAGGCTGCGGTAGAGTTCCACTATTTTATTGTTACATTCTTCGACAAAACTGTTTGATTCCTCAACACCTCTGTCAACCATGTCATACACTTACCAGAACTTTTA
>CAZMHL010000201.1:0-3366 GCA_964566065.1 uncultured Eubacteriales bacterium | reverse complement strand
CATATTTACAAAATAAACCTTGCCGTCAATTTTTTCTCTGCCGTCAAGAGGCACTTCACCGTATTCTTCAATAAACTCTTTTCCGCCGGGCATATCTTCAAGAGCGATAATCTCGCCTTTTTTTGCCGCATTAACTCTTGCCTGGTCGCCTGAATAAAGAAGAACCTCAGGAAGCTGACCATTCTGAGTTGCAGATTCAATTACAGTTGAATAATCGTTTCTGAACACTTCGTATTCAATTTTAATTCCGTCAATTTTTCCCTGACCCTCGTTGTACTCATCCACAATGTCGTTTAAAACTTCAATTGTTGAGCCGTTTGAGGACCATACCTTTATTACCTGAACCTCGCCGGTTACGTCTTTTTCTCCGCAGGAAGCAAAAGAAAAGGTCGCCATTACGAGAACAAGTAAAATTGCAACAACTTTTTTCATATTATTCTTACCTTTCTTTTATTAAACTAAGCAGCTTTTCGGTTGCCGCCTTAACCGTCATTTCTTTTGTGAAAACGCTTGAAGTCCCCGCCACGAATATTTCCGCTCCTGCATCATACATTTTTGGAACGTTTTCAAAGCTGCAATTTCCGTCAACCTCTATTTTGATGTTACTGTAACCTTTTTTATCAAGGAACTCTCTCATTCTTTTGATTTTATCAAAGGATGAAGGTACCATTTTCTGACCTGAAAAACCGGGATTTACAGTCATCAGCAGAACCATATCTATGTAGTCAAGAACCTCACTTATCATTTCAACAGGAGTTGAAGGATTTAAGGCTACTGCCGCTTTTGCGCCCTTTTCTTTTATAAGCATCAGCGTTTTGTTCAAATGAACAACGCTTTCATAATGAGTGCTGATTATATCCCCTTCTTTTATCAATAGCTTTTCTATTATACTGTCGGGATTTTCTGCCATTATGTGAATATCAAAAGGAATATTTGTTGCACTTCTTACAGTGTTTAAAAACTCTGTTGAAAGCATCATATTGGGAACAAAATGATTGTCCATTATGTCGCAATGAATATAATCTATTCCTGCGTCGCTGATTTCAGCAAGGGCTTTTCTCATTTCAAGCATATCAGCACACATTAAAGACGCCGAAATTTCAGCTTTTCTTTTTTCTGCACCCGGAATAAACGCCGCTCCGTATAAAGGAGCATTTTCCCCAAGCCTTGATTTTTTGATAAGAGGAAGCTCTCTTGTAAGGTAACAGCTGTTTTTAATGTTTTCAATAACCGGATTAAGATAAAACTCCTCCTGCATTGAAAGACCGCCGCTGAAAACAAGACAGTCGGGAGATAAAAGATTTACCACAGAAACAAGGGTATTACCCAGAAGTTGAGCTGTTTTTTTAAGTTCGTAATCTGCATCAGGGTTTCCTTTTTTTGCCTCTTCGAACAAATCTTCAGAACTTTTATCTGCCCCGAGAAGCTCTTTAGCAGTTATATCAAGACCAACTCCTGCCGCATATTTTTCAAGACATCCCTTTTTTCCGCATCCGCATTCTCTGCCCTCTTCAACAATAGGAATATGACCAAGCTCCCCTGCACAGCCGAGAGCACCGTTGTAAATTTCTCCGTTGATAACTATTCCCGTTCCTATGCCTGTTCCGAGAGTTATGCAAACTACTGTTTTTTTGCCTGTTCCCCATCCGCAGAGATATTCTCCCCACGCCGCAGCTCTTGAATCCTGAATAAGCTTTACAGGGATATTAAGATGTCCGCTTAACGTATCGGCAAAGTCAACTTCAATCAAATCCATATTCGGAACCTTGAGAGCTTTTTTCCCTGATTCATCTACCGTTCCCGGAATTCCCACGCCGCAGGACAAAATATCATCATAGGCAATTCCCTTTTCAAGGCACATTGCCATTACGGTTTCCTTTATGTGAGCATAAATATCCCTTATGTCGCTTACCAGAGTTTTTCTGCTTATAACGAGTTCTTTTTCTTCAGTAAAAATTCCCGTATTGATTTTTGTTCCGCCTATGTCTATACCAAGCTTGTACATTATATTTCCACCCCATTTTCAATGTCTGCAATCATATCAATTCGTTTCTGGTGTCTGCCGCCTTCGTACTCTGCAGAAAGAAATTCATCAACTATGTTTTCTGCTGTTGCAGTTCCTATAACTCTTGCGCCGAAAGCAACTATGTTTGTATTGTTATGCTGACGGGAAAGCTTGGCTGAGTACGGTTCGGAACACACTATTGCCCTGATTCCCTTTACTTTATTTGCAGCAATTGAAATTCCCACACCCGTACCGCATATAAGTATTCCAAAGGTGCAATCGCCTTTTTTTACTGCCTCTGCAACTTTTTTTGCAAAAACCGGATAATCGCATCTTTCATTACTGTCTGTACCGAAATTTACAATTTCAAAGCCTTTTTCCTCAAGGTATAACTTTATATGATTCTTCATTTCAAGACCGATATGGTCGTTTCCAATTGCAATTTTCAATTCAGTCACCTCTTTATTTATATGATACTTTTAAAAAAGAAAAAATAAAATGTAATTTTACATTGAAAATATTGTCAAAACCGACTTTTTGATTTTTATTTGTTGATATAAGGACTTTTGTGTGTTAAAATTAACAAAAGGAAAGGGATTTTTTATGAATACCACTTGTTGTTCAAAGGTCATTACTCCGATTAAAAAATATGATGCTCATTTTCACGATCAATGGGAAATTGTAATTACCTTAAGCGGGAAAATAGAAACCTGCTATGGAGATGAAAAACACAATATAGAAAAAGGAAAGGTTGCGGTTATTCCGCCGGGAACAGTTCACAGTGGAGAGGCAATTTCTTATTTTACCGATATGTACATCCGTGCCGAAAATCTGCCTTTTACAAAGCTTACAATTGTAAAGGACTCGGAAGGTCACATCACTGCTCTTGCAGATATGCTTCTTAAAATCGTTACCGAAAAAGAGGATAACTATGAGACCATTTCTGACAGACTTTTGTTCCTTATCTGCGAATATATCAAAAAATATTCCGAAGCAAATTGCAATTACTCGTTTATTGCCGAGCTTAAAAACGACATTTACAAAAATTACGAAAATCCCGGATATAAAATTTCCGACACCATTAAAAAAATGGGATACAATGTTGACTACATAAGACGTTGCTTTGTGGAGGAAATCGGCAAAACGCCCCACGCTTATATGACCTTTTTAAGGCTTAACAAAGCGAAAAATCTTCTTCTGGACAGTTATGATTACAGAATAAGCGAAATTGCGGAAACCTGCGGTTTCGGCGACTCTTTTTACTTTTCCAAGCTGTTTAAAAAACATTTCGGAGTCACTCCTTCAGAGTCATAACCACCGGCCGTGCCGGTGGCTTGCACTGCCCCCTTAGGGCAATAAGC
>CAZMHL010000200.1:0-3369 GCA_964566065.1 uncultured Eubacteriales bacterium | reverse complement strand
AAGGTATATCCTTCCTTCTCGGGAGCTTCGGGAGCAACTATTACACTACCATACTCAAGAGAATCGGCAACTACTACATCATCACCGATCTTAAAGGTTACGAGATATTTGTTTATTGCGAATGAACCTGCGACATTCACCGTATCGGCAGGCATTCTCTCGGGCACCTCGCTCCAGCCGCTGAAAGTATAGCCTTCCTTGGTCGGGGCATCGGCAAGGATAATGGTGTCATTGTATACTATAGTTTCTGTCTTGTACAACTCGCCATCGACCATATAGTTTATAGGATAAGAATTGATGATAAACGAACCGGTGACCGTCACGTCAAATATAGGCATCGTCTCGGGCATCTCGCTCCAACCACTGAAAGTATGGCCCTCCTTGACTGGAGGCTCGGGGAGTACAATAGACTCACTATAGGCCAACGAGTCAGTATGGTATACTTCGCCATCGACCATAAACTTCAGAGCATAGCGCTCCACTTTCACCACATCTTCTATGAAGAGGAACTCCTTCCACTGGTCGGCTGCCATATAGGCATCCATATAGTTGATGGGCACTCTGAGCATACATTCCCATTTATTGATATCGTCAAGGGCCAATGAACCACACACGGGAGGGGTCACGGCACTACTTACAATCTTCTTTATACTACTGCATCCTGTAAAGGCACTAGCACCGATACTCTTCATGCTGCTACCGAACGAGAATCCCGTGAGCGATGAACAACCAGAGAAAGCGTTATCGCCTATCGAAGTCACACCATTGCCGATGGTTACATTCGTCAACGCCGTACAACCATAGAACTCATAGTTATAGATTTTCTCCTCCTTATCGGTGATGGTTACCGTGCGCAACGAAGTATTCTTGCTGAAGGGGGAATAGCCCTTGCTGCTCGATGTGCTGTAGGTGATTTTACCACCGATGTACACCGAGTCGAGCGGACAGCTGCTAAACAGTGCCGATGAGCCGTTGCTACCCAAAGACAATGCCGTAGTACGGTCTTCGATGATGACGCCAGACAAACTGCTGCATCCATAGAAAGCATAATCACCTATCTTGGTGGTAGATTGTGGAATGCTGATATCCTGCAACTCCACACATTTATTGAAGGCATATCTGCCGATACTCTTCACTTTGCCGGGTATATTAAGATTGGCTACATTCTTGCATCCACTGAATGCATAGTCACCAATACCCGTCACACTCTCGGGTATTACCGTGTGGTTACATGCCGTCACCAAGGTGTTTGTCGCCTTTTCTACTATACCATTACAGTTGTCACGCGAGTCATAGATGCTATTGACAGCGTCTACCGTCAAACTGCTCAGGTTGTCACATCCCGCGAAGGGTGCATACCCTACAGAGGTTACTGAAGCGGGCAAGGTAAATGATGCCAATTGGCTACATTCCTCAAAAGCATAGCTACCTACCGATGTTATCGTATTGTCCAATGTTAAGGATGACAGTGCCGTACAGCCATAGAAAGCATAGTTGCCGATAGCCCCCTGATTGTTCAGCGTAGCCTCCTTTATATGTGTATTACCATAGAATGTATACGAGTTAACCTCCTTCACCTTCAGTTCCACACCCTTGAATGAGACCTTTTCACCAATAGCAAGCTGCGCCATCGTGCTGTCGCTCACGCAATCAATCACGTCACAGGTACGCTCCGAAAGGCTGGTAGGCACATACGTGATGCCATCTACCTCGAAGAGCGAATTGAGCATAGGATACACCTTGAAGTCCGAATAGGAGGCATACTTCTCATCGGCTATATAATTAATCTTTCCCTTAACACAAGAATACCCCGAAGGCAGCTGGGCACATTTCCATATTGTCCTTACAATAGAACAACCTTTAAAAGCATTACTTGCAATACTTGTTACCCCCTCACCGATGGTGATGGAAGAGAGGTTGCTGCAATCCTCGAAAGCATAGCTTCCAATACTTGTCACACCCTCTCCTACAGTAACTTTGGTGAATTTGCCTTTGTAAAACGAACCTTCTCCATATCGAGAAGCAGAAGGAACTTCGCAATTTACGGTAAGTTCGCCACCACAACCATAGAAGGCACAACTTCCAATGCTCGTCACACTCTCGGGAATAGTGATGGAGGTAAGGCTAGTGCAACCAGAGAAAGCATTGTTTCCAAGACTCGTCACGCTTTCGGGAATGGTGATGGAGGAGATAAGGCTGATACAATTATAGAAAGTATAGTCTCCAATACTCGTTACACCCTCGGGGATGGTGATGGAAGTAAGGCTGCTGCAATTATAGAAAGCATGGTCGCCAATACTCGTTACACCCTCGGGAATGGTGATGGAGGTGAGGCTACTGCAATTATAGAAAGCATGGTCGCCAATACTCATTACTCTTTCGGGAATGGTAATGGAGGAGATAAGGCTGATGCATTCAGAAAAAGCATAACTTCCAATACTCGTCAACTTTGAATTTTCGGGGATGGAAATGGAGGTGAGGCTGCTGCAATAATAGAAGGCATGGCTTCCAATGCTCATCACACTCTCGGGGATAGTGATGGAGGTGAGGCTGCTGCAATTATAGAAAGCCCATTCTCCAATGCGCGTCACACCTTCACCAATAGTCACTTTGGCAAATTTGCTTTTGCTGAACGGTCCATGCCCAAAATTCGAACCAGAAGGAATGTCGCAGTTTATGATAAGTTCGCCACTGCAACCATAGAAAGCATACTCTCCAATACTCATCACACTCTCGGGAATGGTGATAGAGGTGAGGCTGCTGCAACCATCGAAAGCATGGCTTCCAATACTCGAAACGCTCTCGGGAATGCTGATGGAGGCGAGGCTACAGCAACCCAAGAAAGCATTATCTCCAATATTCGTTAACTTTGAATTCTCGGGGATGGTGATGGAGGTGAGGCTAGTACAATTCCTTAAAGCCTCGTTTCCAATACTCGTCACGCTCTCAGGGAGGGTGATGGAAACGAGGCTACTGCAACCTAAGAAACCACTGTCCCCAATACTCGTCAAACTCTTGGGGAGGGTGATGGAAATTAGTTTGCTACAATAGCTGAAAGCACTGGATCCAATGTTCGTCACGCTCTCGGGAATGCTGATGGAGGTGAGGTTGCTACATTGTCTGAAAGTACTGCTTCCAATACTCGTCACACTATACGTTGTACCGTTATAGGTAACGGTAGAAGGGATAATTACCACACCGCTATAACTGTTTACATAATTATTTCGAGACGTCACTTCCACTTTCTGGCTAGTAATATCAGTGATGTTGTAGTAGATGCCATCCACCTCAAAGTCGTGGGCACTAGCAGTAATGCTGCACAATAGCGCTGCTATCGTGGCCAGCCATGTTCTCATTGTTTTCATTTTG
>CAZMHL010000199.1:0-3378 GCA_964566065.1 uncultured Eubacteriales bacterium | reverse complement strand
GATGTGACCTTACTTATGATTATGTAAAAATCAACGGCGATTACAGAACCTGATTCGTCTGAATAATTTTCCGCATCCTGCTCTTTTTCATTCGGGCAGTACACAAAGCACAGCAACGCTCATTTCAAAAGGCAATCTGCAAAAAATTCTTTCAGACTTAAAAATAGGAGTTTTTATTATGAATAACGAATTTACAAATGCACAGCGTGCAGAAGTGCTCACTCAGGCACTTCCATACATACAGAAATACAACGGCAAAATTGTTGTGGTAAAATACGGCGGCAATGCAATGATTAACGAACAGTTAAAGCAGCAGGTTATGGAGGATATGGTTCTTCTTCATCTTATCGGCGTTAAGGTTGTTCTTGTTCACGGCGGCGGTCCCGAAATAAGCGAGCTTATGGACAAGCTTGGCAAAAAGCCCGAGTTTGTTGACGGTCTTCGTGTTACCGACAAGGAAACCGTTGACATTGTTCAGATGGTTCTTGCAGGCAAGGTCAACAAATCCCTCGTAAACCTCCTTGAAATGAAGGGCGGCAAGGCGATGGGTATTTCCGGTATGGACGGAAGACTTATTGAAGCTAAAATGAAGAACGAAAAGCTTGGTTATGTGGGCGAAATCACAAATGTTAACATTCAGCCTGTTCTTGACCTTCTTGAAAATGATTACATACCCGTTATTTCAACAATCGGCTGTGACTGCGATGGAAATGCATACAACATTAACGGCGACACTGCGGCGGCATTTATTGCAGGCGCACTCAACGCCGAAAGACTTATAATGATGACCGACATTGACGGAATTTTAAAGGACAAGGATGACCCATCATCGCTTATTCCCGAATTAACCGTTAAAGAAGCCGAAAAGCTTCAGGACGAGGGAATAATTTCAGGCGGTATGATTCCTAAAGTAAACTGCTGTATTGATGCTATCAACAAAGGCGTTAAAAAGGTTATTATTATGGACGGCAGAGTTCCGCACAGTATATTGATGGAAACGCTCACAAATGAAGGTGCGGGTACGATGGTAGTGGAGTAAGGCTCCCAAAACAGCCCATCTTGCCATTTTTCGCTCGGGGCAGTACACAAAGTACAGCACCACTCGCTTCAAAACGGCAATCTGAACTGTTTTTGAAGCCTTAAAGTGGCTTGTTAAATTTGTCCGTCTTGCACAACGGGAGGGCACGGAGACCCTCCCCTACAAATTTTATATACAACATATATTGTAGGGGCGACCCTCTGTGGTCGCCCGTGTCAGATATACATAAACAGAACAAATAATATTATTCATTAAAATCACGAAGGGATTTTTAAAATGAACATTAAACAAATCGACAAAGATTTCGTTATGAACACATACAACCGTTTTCCCGTTGAAATTGTTTCGGGAAAAGGCTCTGTTGTTTATGACGAAACGGGAAAAGAGTATATAGATATGGGGTCCGGAATCGGGGTAACCTCTTTCGGAATTGCAGACAAAGAGTGGGCAGATGCTGTATCAGATCAGCTTTTAAAGGTTCAGCACATGTCAAATCTTTATTACACCTCCCCTCAGGCAGAGCTTGCGAAGCTCATCTGCGAAAAAACGGGAATGAAAAAAGTGTTTTTCTCAAACTCGGGCGCAGAGGCAAACGAGGGAGCAATTAAAAGCGCAAGAAAATATGCCGCAGAGAAAAAAGGAGCGGAATATTCAACAATAATTACACTTGAAAACAGTTTTCACGGCAGAACAATAACAACTCTTGCCGCAACAGGTCAGGAGCATTATCACAAAGATTTTCAGCCATTGACACCGGGATTTGTTCACACTCCCGCAAATGACCTTGAAGCTTTAAAGGACCTTGTTTCAAAGAACAAGGTTGCGGCAATTATGATTGAATGTATTCAGGGTGAGGGCGGTGTTCTTTCCCTTGAAGAAGATTTTGTAAAGGGAATTTACGAGCTTTGCCGGAAAGAGGATATCCTTATGATAGTTGATGAGGTTCAGACGGGCAACGGGCGTACAGGTGCATTTTATGCCTATATGAACTATTCCGTTAAGCCTGACCTTGTTACAACCGCAAAAGGCCTTGGCGGCGGTCTTCCCATCGGAGCAGTAATTTTTGGTGAAAAGGTTGAAAAGGTACTTGGCTTTGGTGACCACGGCTCAACCTACGGAGGAAATCCCGTTTGCTGTGCAGGTGCTTTAAGCATACTGTCCAGAATTGATGAAAACTTACTTGCAGACGTTAAAAAGAAAAGCGATTATGTGTTCAATACACTTAAAGACGCAAAGGGCGTTGAAAGTGTAAGCGGTGCGGGTCTTATGATTGGTATTAAAACAACAAAGCCTGCAGGCGACATTGTTAAAAAATGCATTGAAAAAGGCGTTCTTTGCCTGACCGCAAAGGACAAGGTAAGACTTTTACCTGCGCTTAACATACCTTTTGAAACATTGGAAAAAGCTATAAACATTTTAAAAGAAGTAATAGGAGAATAAATTATGAATTTAAAGGGAAAAAGCTTTTTAAAGCTTCTTGATTTTACACCCGATGAAATTAACGGACTTATTGACCTTGCCGCAAAGCTTAAAGCGGAGAAGAAAGCAGGAATTCCCCACAGACTGTGTGAGGGTAAAAACATTGCTCTTGTTTTTGAAAAAACAAGCACAAGAACACGCTGTGCCTTTGAGGTTGCAGGTGCAGACCTTGGTATGCATCCCGTTTACCTTGACCCTACAGGCTCACAGATAGGCAAAAAGGAATCTATTGCCGACACCGCAAGAGTGCTTGGAAGAATGTTTGACGGAATTGAATACAGAGGCTTTGGTCAGGAAATTGTTGAAGAACTTGCAAAATATGCAGGTGTGCCCGTGTGGAACGGTCTTACAAACGAATTCCACCCGACCCAGATTCTTGCCGACTTTTTAACAATCAAAGAATATTTCGGCGATTTAAAAGGCAAAAAGCTTGTATATATGGGCGATGCAAGATACAATATGGGTAATTCTTTAATGGTTGGCTGTGCAAAAACGGGAATGAACTTTGTTGCCTGTGCACCAAAGAAATATTTCCCGAATGACGAGCTTGTAAAAGAGTGTGAAAAAGTTGCAAAGGAAACAGGCGCAACACTTGAATTTATTGAAGACCCTGAAGCTGCAGTTAAAGGTGCAGACGTAATTTACACCGACGTGTGGGTTTCAATGGGCGAACCTGACGAGGTATGGGAAGAAAGAATTAAAGAGCTTACTCCCTACAGAGTTACAATGAAATTAATGGAAACTGCAGGAGAAAACTGCAAATTTATGCACTGTCTTCCCGCGTTCCACGATTTAAAAACAACTGTCGGAAAGCAGATTTACGACAAATTCGGCATTGATTGTATGGAAGTTACCGACGA
>CAZMHL010000198.1:0-3411 GCA_964566065.1 uncultured Eubacteriales bacterium | reverse complement strand
GACTACCATCTTGACGGTCAGTCTGCAGGTGACTGGTACACAGGCAGCGGTGCGGTACTTATGAGATGTATTGTAGAGCACGCAATGGGATTTCTTGCATATCCCGAAGGGCTCAAAATTGCTCCCCCCAACTACATGCCCTCGGACGAAATCACAATGAAAATTTCCCTCAAAAACAACAACTTTACATTTAAGTACGTAAACAAAAACTCCGGCACAAGAGAATTCCTTGTAAACGGAGTAAAGAGAGAAAAGCTCTTTGACGAGGTTTCAGACAGCGAATTTATCTGGCTTTCCAATCAAGAAATTTCAGGCGACATGCTCATTGAAGTTATAGACTAAAGCACATATAAAACAACCGCAGCCAAAAGGCTGCGGTTTGTGTTCCTCGTAGGGCGTGAACCGTCTTTTCAATTTGCAAAACACAAACAAATACTCATGTGCAATAAGCAAAAAATTATATTTCACACTATTTGTTTTCCAGTATCCGGTTGCTTTACAGTTGTGTTGTTCTTTTATAATGAGTTCTTTAAGCTTAAAGCCTGCATCCTCAAAGATTCGCATCACCCCAAAGGACATGGGAATCATATGTCCTTTCTGACGAGTATCACCCATCAGCACAGCGCAGAACTTGTCTTTTTTCAGAACCCGGTAGCTTTCTGCAGCCACCTTTTTCATTTCTTCGAGAAAATCTTTAACTTTAAGCAAGGACAAATCTTCGGGAATATCTTCACTATATTGTATTATATCTGCATACGGTGGATGTGTGCATATCAAATCAATGCTTTCACTCGGAACAAAGTCAAGATTTCTTGCATCGCCCTTTTTTATATAAACCTTACCGTTTGCACCTTCAACATCAAAGTTCGTTTTTTCGCGGCATCGTTCAAGTGCAACATCATTGACATCCACACCGATTATATCACGATTCAAAAGTTTTGCCTCGACAAGAGTAGTTCCACCACCTGCAAATTGGTCAAGCACCAAATCGCCTTCGTTTGAATAACGCAAAATAATGTTTCTTGGGATATAAGGAGACCAATTCCCTCTCCATTTTGCATCGTGCGTTGCCCAATCACCTCGTTTTGGAAACGACCAGTGCGTGGTCATTTCAAGTTCGAAGTCATCTGGTTGCCATTTTGTGATTTTCTTTTCAGCCATTATTTGAAAACCTCATTCATTATTCCGTTTTCTAAATCATTTATATTGTAAATGTGTTCCATAACGTCAAAGGTTTCTTCAAGGTTGTTTCTCGAAGGAATCCACCCTTTACCATCTGTAAACCAAATGAATTTAAAGCCCTCTATATCTTTTGATTCTAAAGCAATCATTTTATAGCTTCTTGCTGTTTCATTGGGTTTTGAACCTTGAGAACTATAAAAGTTTGTTTCTATTCCGTATATTGTACTGGGTGCTTTGATAACATAATCAAAACGCTTTTCAGTTTTTCCATCATTGGATATGCTCGATAATTTTATATTCCACTTCTTTTCAATATCGCTCAAACGCATCTCTTTGAAATATGTTTCACCTTTTATAAAACCTGCTTTTTGGATGTAAGATTCAACAAGATTTTCCATTAAATCTCCACTTCTGGATTTTCTCGCATTTGAATCCAAACCCACTTCGACACCAGTAACATAATCAACCAAATTATTTATAATATGATTTTCCAGCAAATCAAAAAGACCTGTTTCTCTCATAAAATACTTATAATCTCTGTAAAACTTGTGGCTATTTGGCAAATAAGTATCATATACAAATTTAAAGTTGCGCCCACCATTTTCATCCTGACAGTAAATTTCATTCGCTCTGACTGCCAAAAGAATAGGAATACACTTTAACACTTCGGGATACTTTTTCAACAACACCTCATAATCCGCCTCAATGTTTTTTGAACCTATGAGGGAATTCAATATATTAAGTTCAATTTTTATGCTGTCAACATTTCTATGTACTTTGTCAAAATCCACGTAATATTTGTAGTCTGCAATGCTACCTCTAAATTCTGACAACCATGCCTTAAAATCTCGTTTCATATTTTACACCTCAAAATTGCTTATCAAAAGTTCTGTTATTTTCCCTCTCGCATCGCTATTACTGTTTATCATTCTATTAGCCTTTACTCGCTTGATAATAAATCCACTATACAAATCATCAAAGAAATTATCTTCGGGATTGGCGTTTTTAGGGTCAGAATTACTCAAAACAACCTTCGCACCCTTATCGCTCATTTCCTTTGCAAACTCTGCAAGAGCTATCTGCATACCATCGTCAAAGTCAGTTTCGGTATATGCGATAAAACTCGATGTCTGATTAAGAGGTCTGTATGGTGGGTCAAAATAGACAAAGGTGTTTTTATCTATAAAATCTGCCGTTTCTCTGAAATCAGCACAAGCAATGCGAACCACCTGAAGTTTGTCTGAAACCGCACGAAGATTTTCTTCATCGCAGATAAGAGGATTCTTATATGCACCCATAGGCACATTGAACTGACCCTTGCGGTTTACTCTGTAAAGACCGTTAAAGCAAGTCTTGTTGAGAAAAATCATAAGTGCCGACTTTTCGATTTTTTCAAGTTCGGTTCTTCTGACACTTAAAGAGTTATATCTGTCTCTTTTGGAAGTGTAGTAAACCTTTCGGCTATTATCATCAAGAGGAATAAACTCCTGCTGATACATCGAAAGGAAATATATAACCTCATCAATGTGGTCACGCACCATCTCGTATGTGTTCATGAGTTCGGCGTTGGTATCGCATATCAGCACATCTTCAAGGTTAAACTTGTTGAGAATATCAAACAGAACAGCACCGCCGCCCACAAAAGGCTCTGCATACTTTGTTATCTTTCCTTCTTCAAAAGGATAATATTTAGACAACTCATTCAACAACTGACCTTTGCCGCCTGCCCATTTAAGAAAAGGTCTTACACTTTTATCTGTTTCCATATACCGTGTGCTTCTTGCATCAATGGGCTTCTCTGCCGTTGTAGGTATAATCCACATATTGCCAACCATTGTAGCATCCGATATTCTTCTTTCAGAACACAACGTTGCAACTCTTCTCTGGGATATACCCCATCTGTCAGCCGCTTCTCTTGCAGACATAAAATCCATAGCAATCACCTCTTTGTAACTATTATATTCCAAATCTCGAATAATTGCAATACCTATTTGACAAAAACCCACAGCCTTTCGGCTGCGGGTTCTCTGTTGTTTATTCTTCTTTATTATCCTCAGAGGGCGCGGACTCTTCCGCTTCCTCTTTTTTCTTTACCGTGAACTTCTGTACTTCGGCCTCTTGCTTTTCCTTCTGTTCATTTATTTCCTTCTGCTGTTCGTTTTCAGCATCGCTCTGCTTATTCTTTTCTTCGGCTATTTTTTCTACCGCCTCAACAGTAGGCGCATCTGT
>CAZMHL010000197.1:0-3449 GCA_964566065.1 uncultured Eubacteriales bacterium | reverse complement strand
ACACGCTCAAACAACCCCTCAGTCACCTTACGGCGACAGCTCCCCTTACACAGGGAGCCTGCCGCTGCGGCGGATTTTCTCAACGGAAAAAGCCTTTTTTGAACCACCGGCTTAGCCGGTGGTTTTCGTTATACAATAAAACTGCCGGGTGTCCTGTGGGACACCCGGCAAAAGCAGAGTTTCTTAATTTTAATAAATCGGATATTTATCACAAAGAGCAATTACTTCTTCCGTAATTCTTTCCTTGCTGTTTTCAAAGTCAACAACAACGTCTTTGATCCATTTTGCAATCTGCTTCATTTCAGCTTCTTTGAAGCCTCTTGAAGTTACTGCAGGAGCACCGAGTCTCAAACCGCTTGTGACAAACGGACTCTGTGGATCATTTGGAATTGTGTTTTTGTTTGCTGTAATGTGAACTTCATCAAGTCTGTTCTGGAGTTCTTTACCTGTAATGTCGAAGTTTGTAAGGTCAAGGAGAAGAAGATGGTTGTCTGTTCCGTCGGAAACAATTTTAAAGCCTTCTTCTTTAAGAGCATCGCAAAGTGCAGCAGCATTTTTGATAATCTGTTTCTGATATTCTTTGAATTCGTCTGTAAGAGCTTCACCGAAAGCAACAGCTTTAGCTGCAATAATGTGCATTAAAGGGCCTCCCTGGATTCCCGGAAAAATACCCTTGTCAATCTGTTTTGCAAGCTCAGCTTTGCAGAGAATAAGTCCTCCTCTCGGTCCCCTTAATGTTTTATGGGTTGTTGTTGTAACAACGTCTGCATAAGGAACGGGGCTTTCATGAAGTCCTGCTGCAACAAGACCTGCAATGTGAGCGATGTCAACCATCATATATGCGCCGACCTCGTCACAGATTTCTCTTATTTTCTTAAAGTCTATTGCTCTTGAGTATGCGCTCGCACCTGAAACGATGAGCTTTGGCTTACATTCAAGGGCAATTCTCCTCATTTCATCATAGTCAATTTTCTGGTCTGAATCTGCAACACCGTAAGGAACGATATTGAAGTACTTACCTGAAATGTTAACAGGAGAGCCGTGAGAAAGATGTCCGCCGTGAGCAAGGTTCATCCCCATTACTGTGTCGCCCGGTTCCAAAAGAGCAAAGAACACTGCAAGGTTTGCACTTGCACCGCTGTGAGGCTGAACATTTGCATGGTCGGCACCGAAAAGCTTTTTAGCTCTTTCAATTGCAATTCTTTCAACTACGTCTACACACTGGCAACCGCCGTAGTATCTGTGGTCCGGATAACCCTCTGCATATTTATTTGTAAGAATTGTTCCCGCAGCAAGAAGAACTGCTTTTGAAACAATATTTTCCGATGCAATAAGTTCGATATTATGCTGCTGTCTTTCAAGTTCTGCATCGCAGGCAGCATAAACTTCACTGTCAAAGCTTTCAAGCTCTTCAAAAAAGTTTCTCATTTTAAAATCTCCGTTTCTTATAAATATATAAAAGGGCATATTTTTAATATGCCCTGACGGTCAGAATAAATTCTGGTTCCTGCCAAAACCGCCAATTTTACCCATTTACCATATTATCACATTAAAGCGGTTTTGTCAATTATATTCAGTTATTTACAGCCTTGAGAAAGTCAGCATAAGCATTCTGCCATTTTTCGTGCTCTGCAGGCTGATACTTAACCACATCAAATGAGTCTGCAACAAGCTTTCTTGCCTCGCCGATATCCTTTATTTCACCAAGAGAAATAAGCTGAACAATAACATTTCCCACTGCTGTTCCCTCAATAGGTCCTGCGATAACAGGAGTGTTTGTGGCATCGGATGCCATCTGACAAAGAAAATTGTCCTTTGTGCCGCCGCCAATCATATGTATAACGGGGAAATCCTTGCCTGTACATTCTTTAAGCTGTTCAAACACCATTTTATATTTCATCGCAAGGCTTTCGTAAATACATCTTATTACCTCGCCGTCTGTCTGCGGAACATACTGACCTGTTCTCTTGCAGTAATCCTTGATTTTCTGCGGCATATTGCCCGGTGCTAAAAATTCGTCGTAGTCGGGGTCAACAAAACATTTGAAGCTTTCACACTCTCTTGCAAGAGCTTCCATTTCGGCATAAGAGTAGTTTTTGCCTTCTCTTTTGAACTGTCTTCTTGTTTCCTGAATGAACCAGAGTCCGATTATGTTCTTTAAAAATCTTGTGGTGTTGTTATAACCAACCTCGTTTGTTACATTATACTTTTTAGCTTCCTCGCTTATAACGGGAGCATCAAGCTCTGTGCCGAAAAGCGACCAGGTTCCGCAGGAAATGAAAACAAAATCCTTTTCTGATGACGGAACTGCCGCAACTGCTGATGCGGTATCGTGAGATGCAACGGCAATAACCTTTTTGGTTTCCATATTGAATTCTTCGCAGATAGCCTTGTCAAGATCGCCTACAACCGTTCCCGATTTAACAAGCTTTGGATATTCAAGCACATCAAGACCGAGCTTTTTAATAAGCTCTGTATTCCATTCCTTTGTATAAGGTTCAAGAAGCTGTGAAGTTGATGCAATTGAAATTTCACAAGCCTTTTCACCTGTAAGGAAATAGTTGAAAAGGTCAGGCATAAGTAAAAATGTATCCGCGTGTTCAAGCATATCAGGTCTGTTTTTAAGCAGGGACATAAGCTGATATACTGTGTTAAAAACTGCAATCTGTATTCCGCAGGATTTGTAAAGTTCATCTCTCGGGATGATTTCGTCAACCGCTTCAATCATTCCCTCTGTTCTCAAATCGCGGTAATTAAAAGGGTTTTCAAGAAGTCTTCCGTCTTTGGCAAGAAGTCCGAAGTCAACGCCCCAGGTGTCAATACCTATACTTTCAAAGCCGTATTCTTTAGCTTTTAAAATTCCCTGTTTGATTTCGTGGAAAAGTCTTAAAACATCCCACTGAAAATTACCGTTTACCATTACGGGCTCGTTATCAAAACGGTGAACCTCCGTAAGCTTTATTTTTCCGTTTTCATATTCTCCGATTATGGCTCTTCCGCTGGAAGCGCCAAAGTCAAAAGCAAGCACTTTTTTCATCTTTCTTATCTCCGTTTCTCAATAAGATTAAAATACGCTTTCTGTACAAAAAGCGGGAGGATGTGGGGTGATGGTTGCCTCAGGCGGCAACCGTTTATCACCGACCGAATCGGCAGATGAGTCAATCCTCACCTACTTTTTCATTGTATCACATTGTACATAATTTGTAAAGTAAACCTTTGTGTACAAAAGGACAACCGAAGGTTGCAATAATTTTCAGATTTTCCCAACATCAAGACTGATGAAAATTTGTTCAGATTGTGCATTCAGGTGCCCGCCGTGTACTTTGTGTACATAAGGACAACTGAAGGTTGCAATATGGACAAATTTACACAGTCTAAGCCGAGGGGAGTCGACCCCCATAAGCCTTAAACTTGTTAAATTTTTATCCTTAAGTCTTGTCGTCCTCGCA
>CAZMHL010000196.1:0-3454 GCA_964566065.1 uncultured Eubacteriales bacterium | reverse complement strand
CCTAATCTTGAGGGGACAGAGGTACACTTTTATGATTTTCCGTCATTACAACTTATAAGTTGTAATTTCCTGCAAATTAAAAAATAGGGGCGGATGCCACATCCGCCCGTTTTTAATATTAATTATCAGAAATTTGCAAGTAAATATTTTTCCGCCTCTGTGTTCCAAAGACCGTTGTGTTCTTTAACAAGCTTATCGAGAGTTTTGAATCTTTCGTCGGTTTCGCCAAGCTTTTCAAAATCAGCAAGAGCCGTAAGAGGAAGCTCAATGTGAGTATAGATAAGTTTTTTGCCACCGGGAATTTTAGGAAGATTTACCGTTGTGTCTATTGCCGCATCGATACCGCCTATATGGGTTATCATAACCGATGGGTCAATTCTGTTTTCGCCGATAAGGTCAACGATGTCTTTCATATCCCCCGCTGTGCTTCCGCTTGTGCCCGCAACGTGGTGCTGAGCATAGTGAACATTATAGAAATTAAAGTTTGCGCTGAATTTTTTATCAAGGGGACCCGCAAAGAAGTTAAGACATCCGTCAAAACCAAGTATTGCATCGCCAAGTTCAACAACTGCCGGAACAGGAGCATAAACAAATACGTCGTCAAAGCCTGTGCCACCCGAAATTTCCATAAGCTCATCTTTATCGGAGGTATTCGCAAAAACAAGCTTTATTCCGTCTTCTGCCGCTTTTTCCGGTGAAAAGATAGATGCCGCGCGGTCAAGTCTTGCCTGATCAAGATCGGTTACAACAACCATCGACGGTTTAACGTTTCCGTGAAGTGCAATGTCGATTGCTACAAGACCCATAGGTCCGCATCCTGCAAGAATTACAACCTTTCCGCCCTCTTTTATTCCGGGAACATAATTAAAATCTTCATCAAGATGGAAGTTTGCCTTGTAGCCTCTTATTACGCAGGATGCAGGCTCGATAAGTGAGCCGTTGAAATAAGAGTCGCTGTTTAATTTAATAAGGAAATCATTGTCAAGAATGTGTTCATACACGATTGAATATGTAGAAACACCGCCGATTTCCTCAAAGGTGTAGCCTACTGTTTCCATACCGCCAAGGTATGAAAGAACGGGAGGCATTACAACCTTGTCGCCAATCTTGAATTTATCTTTCCATTTGTCGCCCACTTCAACAATTTCCGCACAGAACTCGTGTCCTACAATTGCAGGATGCTCTGCAACGTCATCGCGCACTCTTATATGTTTTGCACCCTGAAGAATTGTTTTATGGGTTGACATACATACGCTGTCTGAAATGATTTTTATTAAAATTTCACCCGATGTAATGGGACGAAGGTCAAACTCTTCGAGTCTTACATCGTTTTCTCCGTAAAGACGGACTGCTCTTGTTTTCATACTGTTCACCTTATAACCTTCCTGCACTGCCGAATGTTCTTAATTTTTCGCGGACAACTTCCTTCATCATCTTCATTGCATCCTCATAAACAAGGAAAGGCCAGGTTGAAGGATTTGTGATGCTGTTGAGAGTATCTTTAAGTCCTTTGTTAAGAGCATAAAGCACGTCTGAATAAATGTTAATTTTTGTGATACCGTGAGTAATTGCATTCTGCATCTGATCATCGGGAGTTCCGCTTCCGCCGTGAAGAACCAGAGGTCTGTCACAAACTGCGGTGATTTCATCAAGTCTGTCAATTCGAAGTTCCGGTGTTTTCTGGTATACTCCGTGAGATGTTCCGATTGCAACCGCAAGAGCATCAACATCTGTAATTTCTATGAACTTTTTAACTTCTTCGGGAACCGTTAAGCTTTCGCCGGGGTCTGTGTCCGCACCTGTTTCGCTGATGCTTCCGACACTTGCATTACCAACGTGACCGAGTTCTGCCTCAACTGTAACGCCTTTTGAATGAGCGTGCTTTACAACCTCTGCGGTTTTCTTTGCGTTTTCATCAAAAGGAAGAACGGAACCGTCATACATTACAGAGCTGAAGCCTGCATCGATTGCCGATTTTATAAAATCAAAATCTGTTGCATGGTCAAGGTGGAAGCAAACGGGAATATTAAAATAATCCGATGCACCTTTAACCATTGAAGTTATAAGATTAAGGTTTCTTCCTCCGAGGTCAACACCAAGTCCCATAAGAAGAGCGGGAGATTTTTCTTCCTCGCAGGTTTCCAAAACCGCTTTCATCATTTCATAATTACTTACATCAAATGCAGGAATAGCATAATGTTTTTTTCTTGCATCTTCAAGCATTTCTTTCATTGTAACCAACATTTAAATCACTCCTTTGGTTTGATTATACAACACATTTTAACATTTGTCAATTACAAATGTTAAAATTCTTGACTTGACTTTTAATAAGTGGTATACTGAATACAGAAAATGAAGTAAAAAGGTGCTTTAATATGATTTCACAGAAAAAACAAATGGAAGAAGCGGCGATTCTTTATTACGAAAAAAAGCTTACTCAGAACGAAATTGCCAAAATAATGAATTTGTCACGCCAGACCGTATCCAAGCTTTTAAATGATGCAATAAAAGAAAATATTGTTGAAATAAAAATACATAACCCCGATGTTGTGTGCAGTGAACTTGAACAGGAAATCTGCAAAAACTTCGGTATTAAAAACGCAGTTATCTGCGGTGTGAGCACCGATAACGACTCCCTCTGCCGTCTTATGACAGTAAAAAAGACGTCCGACTATATTCTTTCCCTTATTGAAAAAGGCAACAAAAAAATTGCCCTTTCCTGGGGACGTACAGTTCAGATGCTTATTTCGGAATTCAGAAATGTCAGCACTCCCGACAATGTTGTTTTTCCGCTGCTCGGCGCAACTGACCAGGAACAGTCATATTTTCTTTCAAACGAGCTGGCAAGAAGCTTTGCAGATAAGATAGGCGCAAAAGTGAAGTACGCCTGGTTTCCCTACCGCCCCGACTCTGTTGACGACTGCGGGCTTTTCAAAAAAACTTCCTATTATAAAAAGCTTTACGATTTATGGAGCGACATTGACATTGCAATTGTGGGCATCGGCAATAATGACATAATTCAGACCTTTGGAAAAATATTCGGCTACAACGAGAAGTGCATTTCTGCCATAGGCGATATTTCAACACACTTTTTTGATGAAAATGGAAAGTTCGTGGAGCTTTACGAAAACACACTCTGCGCTTCCAAGGAACAGCTTAAAAATGCAAAACAGACAATTGCCGTTGCCTCGGGCAACGATAAAACAGAAGCAATTATCGGTGCACTCAAAACAGGAATTGTTGACACGCTTATTACCGATGAATATACCGCAAGAAGAATGCTTGATTTTAATGAATAGTGAGAAGTGAATAATTGCGGAAGGGGATGTTAAAAAAGTCCGGAACGTCAAAAGGCTGATTTTCTCTTATGAAATATATTGTAAACATAAAATTCAACCAAATGCAGGGGCTGTCTCAATAATCATTTTCTGTAAATAAATATTCAAACACGTAG
>CAZMHL010000195.1:0-3459 GCA_964566065.1 uncultured Eubacteriales bacterium | reverse complement strand
ATTCAAGACCCATTTCTTCAAGAATATGAGCAACACTATCACCAATTGCAGGTGTAGGAGCAAGAGACAGATCAACAATGCCAAACTGCACACCAAGTTTCTCTGCCGCCTCAATTGCAACGAGCTGTCCGACTCTTGTAATTTTAAAAGCAGTTTTCTTAATTGTTTCTGCAACTTCCATAAAATCGGCATCTTTATGTTTTTCGAGAGCTGTTTTAACAACACCGGGACCGCTGACACCAACATTTATAACACATTCAGGCTCTGATACACCGTGAAATGCACCCGCCATAAAAGGATTATCCTCAACAGCATTGCAAAACACTACAAATTTAGCACATCCAATAGAACCATCATCTTTTGTTACGTCTGCGAGTTTTTTAATTGTTTTGCCCATTAAATAAACAGCATCCATATTTATACCGCATTTTGTGCTGCCAATATTTACACTGGAACACAGCTTTGTGGTTTTAGAAAGAGCTTCCGGAATTGACTCAATAAAAAGCTTATCTTTTTCAGTGAACCCCTTCTGAACAAGAGCAGAATAACCTCCGATAAAATTAATGCCAAGAGTATTGGCTGCTCTTTCGAGAGTCAAAGCATACTTAACGTAATCCTGCGGCGTATTTGCGGGAGAAAGCAAAGAAATTGGTGTAACAGAAATTCTCTTATTTATAATCGGAATTCCAAATTGCTTCTCAATTTCCTCTCCTACTTTAACGAGGTGTTCAGCTTTAGTTGTAATTTTCTTATAAATATTTTCACAAGTTTTTTCAACATCATCGGTAGAACAATCAAGAAGTGAAATCCCCATAGTAATTGTACGGATATCAAGATTTTCATTTTCTACCATATTGATAGTTTCAAAAACTTCTCTTGTACTGATCATTATGTCACCTCAAATTCTATGCATAGAATCAAAAATCTTTTCCTGAGTAATCTGAATTCTGACTCCAAGCTTTTTCCCAACAGAATCAAGCATATTATTCAAGTAAGCAAAATCAGCATTTTCAGTGACATCAACCATCATAAACATAGAAAAAATTTCACCCATAATAGTTTGTCTGATGTCAAGTATATTAATCTTTTCGTCTGCAAGAGCAGTAGATACACCGGCGATTATACCAATTGTATCTTTTCCTAAAACAGTAATAACAGCTTTCATTTTGTATACCTCATTTCATTCTGTCTTCCAACACTCTGTACATAAATATTCCGGCACTGACAGAAGCGTTCAATGACTCAATTTCTCCCATCATAGGAATATTTACAAGGAAATCACATTCTTCTTTTACAAGCCTGCTTATCCCTTTTCCTTCATTCCCTATAACAAGCCCGATAGAACCCGAAAAATCAGCTTCGTATATATTTTTATCTCCGTTCATATCGGCTCCAACAAACCATACTCCGGCATCTTTTAGCTGTTTCATGGTTCTGACAAGATTCGTAACCTTGGCTATTGGAGTGTGAAAACAAGCACCTGTAGATGTTTTAACAACTGTAGAGGTTATCGGTGCATTTCTATGTTTGGGAATAATAACACCATGAGCCCCGGCTGCATTGGCAGTTCTTATGATTGAACCAAGATTGTGCGGATCTTCAATTTCATCAAGGACAATAACAAACAAAGGCTCATTTTTAGATTTTGCCAATTCAATAATATCCTCTACAGAAACATATTCAACAGGAGACATAGCGGCAATAACGCCCTGATGTGATTTGGTTTCAGACATCTCATTGATTTTAAATTTATCAATTTCAGTAACAGGAATTTTATTCTTTTGTGCCAAATTAATAATTTTTACAACAGAACCTTGTTTTTCGCCCTTTTGAAGATATATTTTTTCAATAGATTTGCCTGCCTTTAAGGCTTCAAGAACAGGGTTTCTTCCCTCAATCAAAAAATTGTCGTTCATAATCTGCTCCTAATCTATCTTTCTGATAACCGAAATAACTTTATTTGCCATTTTATTTAATTTATCAATTTTGTCTTTGAATTCTTTTTCGTTAATTTCATCAGTAACAAAAGCAGTCTCTTTATCATCTTTACCTGATACAATCTGTGCTGATTTAAATACTTCTTTCACATCATCTTCACAGCAATTGTTAACTCTTACAAAGAACTTTGATGAAACTTCATCCGAACTCATAATAAATGAATTATCAGCAGGTTTTTCCCAGAAAAACTCTTGTTTTCTGTTGATGTTCATACAAATATCAATTATATCTGCAACAACAGCACTTGCAGTAGGAAGTTTTCCTGCTCCCTTACCATAAAACATAATTTCGTCAGCCATATTGCATTTAGCAAGGATACCGTTATAAACATATTCTATATTTCCAAGAGGATGAGTTGCAGGAAGCATCAAAGGAGAAACTCTTGCATATGCCTTTTCTCCAGTGTTCTTTCCGTAAGCTACAAGTTTTATTTTGCAACCTAGTTTTTCAGCATATTCTACATCCTCAGATGAAATTTTTGTAATACCTTCAGTGTCAATCAAACTGCAATCAAATTCTTTTCCGGTTATAATTGACATCATAATGGCAATTTTTCTGCATGCATCTATGCCGTCAACATCAGCTGATGGGTTACTTTCTGCATATCCTTTTTCCTGGGCTCTTGAAAGAGCTTCTTCAAACTTCTGACCATTCTTAAACATCTGTGTAAGTATGTAGTTCGTAGTACCATTTACTATTCCGTATACTTCTTCGATTTTATTTGCAGCAAGGCACTGGTTCATTGGTCTTAAAACAGGAATTGCTCCACCGACACTTGCTTCAAACATATAATGTGCATTATTTTTAATTGCAATGTCAATAAGTTCTGCACCATGTTTAGCCACAAGTTCTTTGTTTGAGGTTACAACACTTTTACCGGCTGAAAGTGCTTTCTTGGTAAATGTTAAAGAAGGTTCAACGCCACCGATAACTTCAGCAACCACAGAAATTTCTTTATCATTTAATATATCATCATAAGATTTAGTGAACAGATGTGCATATTCATGTCCGTCGAAATCTCTGATATCCAAAATTCTTTTTACACGTATCTCTTCGCCAACTTTTTTGGTTATCAATTCCTTATTATTATTAATTACATCAAGAACACCGGAACCCACAACACCGAATCCGAGTATTGCAACATTTATCATTATTTTTTCTCCTTTATGTTTAACTTTGATTCTATCTGTTTATTATATATCTTTTTTAACATATTTGCAATATAATTTTTTCATAATTATTGATATTTAAGTTAAAATTTGGTATAGTATTTAATGTAAACTCTATTTTTACGAGGTGCTTTAAATGAAAATATTCAACATAGGAAATAATAAAACCGTTCACTTTATTGGTATTGGCGGAATAAGTATGTCTTCACTCGCCCAAATTCTCCTGAATTCAGGATATAAAGTAACCGGTTCAGATATTAACAAAACACATATTACCGAAAAGCTTTGCTCG
>CAZMHL010000194.1:0-3508 GCA_964566065.1 uncultured Eubacteriales bacterium | reverse complement strand
AATCTCCTTATACATTACCTCAAAAACATATGTAAGAGTTTTTCATACAATTTGTTATATGGCTGATAGCGCATTGGCAAATCAAGCCAGGTCTTTTTATCCATAACTGATTTATAATGTGAAAATGCTTCAAATCCATCTTTGCCGTGATATGAGCCCATACCGCTCTCACCAACGCCGCCAAAGCCCATTTCGCTTGTTGCAAGGTGTACAACCACATCGTTGATGCAACCACCACCGTATGAAAGCTCCTTTGTAACTCGGTTAATATGTTTTTTATTGCTTGAGAAAAGATACAAAGCAAGAGGCTTATCCTTGTCCTTTAATTCTTCAACCATTTTATCAAAGTTATCGAATGTAAGAACAGGCATAATAGGTCCGAAAATTTCGTCTCCCATAACTGCATCACTTTCTGTTACATTATCCATAACAGTAGGAGCAATTTGATTGGTCTTGCTGTTTGTTTCTCCACCAATTACAACCTTGCTCTTGTCTATAAGACCACAAAGTCTTTCAAAATGCTTTTCGTTAATTATTTTTCCGTAATTTTTATTTCCAAGCGGATTTTCGCCATATTGTCTCTTAATCTGCTTTACAACTTCGGCTATAAATTCAGCCTTTATTGAGCTTTCACAAAGAATGTAATCAGGAGCAACGCAGGTCTGTCCACAGTTTAAGTATTTACCGAATACAATTCTTTTTGCAGCAAGTTTGATATTTGCACTCCTATCTACGATACAAGGACTCTTTCCGCCAAGTTCCAATACAGCAGGAGTAAGATGCTCTGCTGTATGACGGAGTACCTCTTTGCCGACTTCCTGACTTCCTGTAAAAAACACAAAATCAAATTTCTGTTCCAAAAGTGCTGTATTTTCAGCTCTGCCGCCTGTTACAACGGATACATATTCAGGAGCAAAGCATTCTGTTATGATTTTCTCTATAATCTTGCTTGTTGCAGGCGAATATGCACTTGGTTTAACAATCGCTGTGTTACCTGCTGCAATAGCATCTGCAAGCGGATCAATTGTTAAAAGGAAAGGATAGTTCCACGGACTCATAATAAGAATGTTACCGTAAGGAACAGGCTGCTTAAAGCTATGAGATGCAAAGTTTGTAATAGGTGTATATACTGTCTTTCTTTTTGCAAATTTCCTTGTATGGCGAATCATATATGAAATCTCGGAAAGAACAAGACCGCTTTCACACATAAAACCTTCAAAATGGCTTTTGCCGAGGTCAGATGTCAACGCATCATTTATCTCATTTTGATATTTCTTTACAGTCGCATAGAGCTTTTTAAGTTGTTCGATACGGAACTTAACCGGAATTGTAGCTCCGCTTTTATAATATTTTCTCTGCTTTTCAAGTAAGCTTGTTATCTGTTCACCTGTCATTTTATTTGCTCCAATCTGCTATTTTATAATAAAAGTTTTCTAATTCTTTTCTTGTCATAAGCTTTGGTACGGGATAAAGCGGATTTGCTTCTTTTTCAGCGTGCTTTGACAAAGAGAGAATATCTTCTTTTTTGATGCCTTCAATTTTATTGGAAATTCCCATATCTGCATTGAGCTTTTTAATGGCATCAATAAATTTCTTTGCACCAATTTCATAGGAATCATTTCTGTCGCAAATTCCTGCATTTAATCCAAGCTTGTAAAGCTTTTTGTATATGCTCTTGCCGTAAGTTTCAAGTACATACGGCATAATAACCGTATTTGCAAGTCCGTGCGGCGTTCCGTAAAGACCGCCCAATGCGTGTGCAAGAGCATGAATATATCCCACATAAGATTTCGAGAAGGCTATACCTGCCTTGTATGCCGCGTGAAGCATATTTTCTCTTGCTGCATGATTTTTGCCGTCAGAGTACGCTGTGTAAATATTTTCAAATACAAGCTTTGTTGCTTCCGTTGCGAGTCTGCGAGTTTCTTTTGTTGTAGAACGGCCAATGTATGCTTCTACTGCGTGAGTAAGAGCATCCATTCCGGTAGTGGCAGTGAGGTGCGGAGGAAGTGAATATGTAAGTGTTGCATCCAGCACCGCATAATGAGGAATCAAAGGAAAACTCATTATTGCATACTTATGATGCGTTTTAGAATCTGTAATCATTGCTGCAAGTGTTGTTTCACTGCCTGTTCCTGCTGTTGTTGGAATTGCGATAAATGTAGGTAATTTACGCCACGCCTTTAATTTTCCACCTAACTGATTTACCGTTCTTTTTGGATATGTAACACGAGTTCCCACTGCCTTTGCGCAGTCCATAGCAGAGCCACCGCCAATGGCTATAATAGCATTGCAGTTGTTTTTGTGATACAGTTTCAGCGCGTCCTCAACATTTATAACTGTCGGATTGGGAAGTGTTTCATCATAAACTACAAACGGAATCTTAGATGTTTTTAATTCTTCTTCAACGGGATTTAACAATCCGTTGTTTACAATTCCCTTATCTGTAACAACAAGTACAGATGTCGCATTTTCTTTCTTTAATACCTTGCCAAGTTCTGTGCAGGAATTTATAATTTCCGGTTCTCTGTATGGAAGTACCGGAAGAGCCATTCTGAATGCCGCCTGAAACACACGGCAATATACTGATTTAATAAAAAACATACTTACCTCTCTTTAATAGGATTTTGCTACTTTATCCAAATTTTCACTAATAATATTAAAACCGCGATAAAAAATCACTCTGTCTTCATCCGAGATTCCTTTACTGATTTCATCAAGCACAGATGCAATTTTATCTGCAATTCTTTTACCTGCACGCGCTCCTCTTTCTGTAAGCACAAAAGGAGCATTATATCTTTTTTTGCTTTCAGATTTGCATACAAGATAACCGTTTTTTTCAAGATAATCAAGGCTTCGTGAAATAGTTGCTTTATCTTCTTCACAACGCTCACAAAGATCTTTCGATGTCAGTTCTTCTGATATATACAAATAATAAAGGCAAGAAATGTGCGGACTTCTAAGCTCGTATTTTGCCATTTCTTCATTCTTGATTTTACGAATATTTCTGTTTATTCTGTTAAGAAGAACTGTAAATATTTCAAAACGTTCATTCATTAGATTTACCTCCTAAAGAAAAGACTTGTTGAAACTTCAACAAGTCTAGTATAGCAAAAACTTGTTGAAAAGTCAACAAGTTTGGAAATATTTTCATATGTTAAAGAAGGAGACAGAACCGATTTGAACTCTGTCTCCTTACTTTTTACAATATAATTCTAAATTCTGTTCCCTGACCTAGAGTGCTTTTTACAGTAATCTCTCCGCCGTGAAGTTCAATTATACTTTTTACCATTGAAAGACCTAATCCGCTGCTTCCGTATTCATCGTTGCGGACATCATCAACACGATAGAAGCGAGTCCATATCTTATCAATGTGTTCTTGCGGTATCCCTATTCCATTAAAGAAGTGACCCTTGACTACATCTAATCCCTGCAATCAAGGGTCATTTCTGTTCTATCTTGATATCTAACATCTTTGGTTACCTCTCTTTCCTTGTCTGTCTTTTTT
>CAZMHL010000193.1:0-3575 GCA_964566065.1 uncultured Eubacteriales bacterium | reverse complement strand
TGAAGACGGCAGAGCAAGAACTCTTGAAGAGGTTGGCAAGGAGTTCAATGTTACAAGAGAACGTATAAGACAGATTGAAGCAAAGGCTTTGAGAAAATTAAGACATCCTTCAAGAAGCAAAAAGCTCAAAGATTATATTGACTAAGGTGATAGAAATGCAGAATTTGTGCTTTAAACCGGCAGATATTTTAATACCGGAAAAAGAAAGCCGCGAAAAGTGGAGTGTAGTAGCCTGCGACCAGTACACATCTCAGCCGAAATACTGGGAAAGTGTTGAAAAAACAGTTGCAGATGCCAAGTCAACTTTAAGACTTGTGTTTCCTGAGATTTATCTTAACGATAATGATGAGGAAAGAATTAAAAATATAAATAAAAATATGAATGAATACTTAAAGGGCGGCGTTTTCAAAGAATACAAAAATGCTCTTGTGTACCTTGAAAGAACAACAGGTGAAAATAAAACAAGATGCGGAATTGTAGGAATGGTTGACCTTGATTCCTATGAATATAAAAGCGGAACGGATGCAAAAATCCGTGCCACCGAGGGAACGGTTATTGAAAGAATTCCGCCGAGAGTTAAAATAAGGGAAAATGCACCGCTGGAGCTTCCCCACATAATGCTTCTTTATAATGATGCAGAGGATAAAGTTATGAAAGCCGTTAACAAAGGCGAAAAGCTTTACGATTTTGAGCTTATGGAAAATGGCGGACACTCAAGCGGCTGGCTCGTTGCCGATAACAATGCGGTTTTAAAAGCTCTTGAGGTTCTTGATGGTGAAAACGGTATGCTTTTTGCGGTAGGTGACGGAAACCATTCTCTTGCAACTGCAAAAACCTGCTGGGAAAACATCAAAAGTACATCAGAATACAGAGAAGACCACCCCGCACGTTACGCTCTTGTCGAAATTGTTAATATTCACGATAATGCACTTTTCTTTGAACCTATCCACAGAATAATAACAAAGGTTGATGAAGAAAAGCTTGTAAATGAGCTTAATAAAACCTTTGATATTTCAGAAACCGATGGACAAAAGGTAACTTTAGTGCTTAAAGGTGAAAAGAAAGATTTGTACATAAAAAATCCAATCACAGAGCTTGCGGTTGGAACAATCCAGAGCTTTCTTGATAAATATCTTTCTGAAAACGAAGGCGAAATTGACTATATTCACGGTGAAGACGTTGTGCTTGATCTTTCAATGACGGAAAATTCAGTTGGATTTTTACTTCCCGCAATAGATAAGTCAGACTTCTTTGCGGGAATAGAAAAAGACGGCTCACTTCCGAGAAAAACTTTCTCAATGGGAGAAGCGTTTGAGAAACGTTACTATTTTGAGGCTCGACGAATTAAATAATATAATGAAATATGTAGGGACGATGTATGCATCGACCCGAAAAACGGGCGGATGCGGGCATCCGCCCCTGCTTGATTTATAGGTGATGATATATGAAAAAAGAAAAACTGAAAAAACTGTTACTTTCCGCAATGTTTATTGCAATAGGGCTTGTGCTTCCCTTTTTAACGGGACAGATAGAGGAAATAGGAAATCTCCTTTTGCCGATGCATATCCCCGTAATGCTCTGCGGACTTATTCTCGGCTGGCAATACGGACTTGTTGTTGGTTTTATAACGCCGCTTTTACGCTCATTAATTTTCAGTATGCCCGCAATGTATCCAAATGCCGTTTCGATGATGTTTGAGCTTGCAACTTACGGCTCGGTGGTTGGTTTTCTGTATCTTAACGGGAAATGGCAGTGTACCAAAACTCTTTACCGTGCGATGATAATTTCAATGATAGCGGGCAGAGCAGTATGGGGTGTTGTTCAGACTGTTCTCCTGGGCTTTGACGGCTTTACGCTTAAAATGTTTATTTCGGGGGCGCTTTTAAATGCAATTCCCGGAATTTTACTTCAGCTTGTACTTATTCCGATAATAATGGTTGCTCTGAAAAAGGCGAAGCTTGTGCCCCTGATTAAATCAAAGGATAAAAAGATAAATGCAAAGTAAAATCATAGAGAAAATAAACAGACTTCTCGAAGAAAAGGAATTTGTTCTTGTGGCAATAGACGGCAGATGCGGAGCAGGTAAAACAACTCTTGCAGAAAACATAAAAAAGGAGCTTTCCTGCAATGTTATTCATCTTGACAGCTTTTTCTTAAGACCTGAACAAAGAACAAAAGAGCGTCTTGAAACGACCGGAGGAAATATGGATCGTGAGCGGTTTCTTGAAGAGGCAGCGGTTAACCTTAAGGAAAACAAGGCCTTTTCCTACAGACCCTTTAACTGCCACACACTTTCTTTTGATGAAGCGGTTGAAATCAGACCGCACAGGGTAACAATAGTTGAGGGGACTTACAGCTGTCATCCGGAGCTTTTTGATATTTTTGATCTTCACATTTTCCTTGACGTGGATAAAGAGGAGCAAATGAGAAGAATTATCAGAAGAAACGGTGCCGACGGTGCAAAAGTTTTTGAAGAAAAGTGGATACCCCTTGAGGAAAAATATTTTAAAGAATATAACATAAAAGAAAAAAGCACTTCGCTGTGAGGTGCTTTTTGGTTTGTCGGATTTTTGTTCCGTCATCAAGAATAAAGTTGTCCACAAAGGCTGCACCGCAAGCCTTTGCAATAACTCTTATATCCTTTTCTGTCAAATTGTCTCTTTTTAACTTCCGACCCGGATTTTGAGAAGATGTTCCGGGCTCAACCTTTTCAGCGAGGTCGTTTACAGTCATACCTTTTGCGGCAAGTAACATCTTTGCTTTTACAGCCATTCCTATATAAATCAAGCTTTTTTGTTAACTATAAACTAAAAACTTTCAAAATAAACTTAAAAGTTGCTACACACAAAAATAACACAAAAAAGAGTATAACGAAACAAAGGTGTCCGTAAGGACACCTCAGACCGTCGAAAAAGTCGTTCTGACGCAAGAAAAAATTTAAAATGCAGGGTTTAGCATGGCTTCTCCTTGAGGAGAGGCTCCGCCGTAGGCGGTGGTGAGGTGGAATGATTTTTCGACAAATTGAAACCAATAGTTTAAAACAGAGCCGTTTCTTTCGTGAAGCGGCTCTGTTGCTTGCTTTTTGCGAAAATGATGCTTGCCGTACCAAAAGTACTGTCTGCGCTCATTTTCACAAAATATAACTTCCTTTTTCACAGTCTGACAGCGTGTCGATAAAGCTAACGACACGCTGAGGTGTCCGTAAGGACACCTTTAAATAATGAATAATTTATGAATTTAAAGAGAAAATATAAGTATATTTTAACTATTTTTCAAAAAAATGTTGACAAGCTGTTATTTTTTATGTATAATATCAAGGTACGAAAAATACATATGCGGCGATGTAGCTCAGTTGGCTAGAGCATCCGGTTCATACCCGGCAGGTCGGTGGTTCAAGTCCACTCGTCGCTACCATATGGGAGCATAGCTCAGCTGGGAGAGCATCTGCCTTACAAGCAGAGGGTCATAGGTTCGAGCCCTATTGTTCCCACCAAGAAAAAGACTTGTCGATTGACAGGTCTTTTTCAGTTATATTTGTTCCTTGCGGAACAAGTGATTTTTACTTCGTAAGTTAT
>CAZMHL010000192.1:0-3619 GCA_964566065.1 uncultured Eubacteriales bacterium | reverse complement strand
GGACACCCTGATTAAGAGTCAGGTGCTCTACCAGCTGAGCTAATGGTGCATATTCTGTTGACTTTTCTGTCAACAGTTAGTTATTATAACACAAAACTTTCGGATTGTAAAGACTTTTTTGCGTTTTTCTTAATAAATTTCTTCTCTGTAAATTTCTCCCTCAAGGGTTTTGAAAACAAATCTGCTGTCTTCAAGAATAATGTATCCGTTTTCGCTGTCTTCTTTCGGGATTGAAACAGAACCGGGATTCACATAGATATATCCCTGCTTTTTGTCGAATGCGGGAACGTGAGTATGCCCGTTCACAAGAATGTCTCCCTCTTTAAGAGGCGGAAGCTTTTCGTTGTTATAAATATGACCGTGAGTCATAAATAATGTTTTGCCGTTTTCAGCTAAGAGTGCGTAGTCTGCCATAATTGGGAAATCAATTATCATCTGGTCAACCTCGCTGTCACAGTTTCCTCTTACACAAAGAATTTTATTCTTATATTCGTTAAGCATCCCGCAGACTTTTTCAGGGTTATACTCCTTTGGGAGCTCGTTTCTGGGACCGTGATACAAAAGGTCACCAAGCAAGAACAGTCTGTCCGCATTTTCTTTTTCAAAACATTCAAGCATTTTTTCACAGTAATAAGCTGAACCATGAATGTCCGATGCAATCATTGTTTTCATAAAGTCACTCCATCAATCTTTACATTTGTTCAAATACTCTATTGCTTTCTGCCAGTCATAACGTCCCATATAATGTAAGCCTTCTCTTAAGTGGTAGCCTACATAACCGTCGTGATAAACCTCATCGGTTGTGGGGAGTCTGTCGTTGTGTTTGAGTCCCTTTTTACCCATTTTTTCATAATATTCACTAACCTTTACAGCTGTAAGAAATTCTGAAGTCGGGCAAGCCCAGATATCTTTATTTGAACTTGCAATATATACCCTTCTTGGTGCCATTGATGCAACTAAAAAGTGCTGGTCAAATGGCATTTCGTATTCCTTTTCACTGTATTTGTAGTAGTTTTTGCAGAACCAATATGGGAAGGTTGTTGTTATTTCCTTTACTCTTTCGCCATCCTTGTCACGGGTAATTGCCGCACCACTGCATCCTGAATTGTTTGAATATGCCATATAAAAACGGGAATCGGTTACACCTGCAAGAAGCGCTGTTTTGCCAAGTCTTGAATGACCGCAAACGGTTGCTCTGTTTTTGTCGAGGCAATCAAGAGTCTGGGCATAGTCCATAACTCTCTGTGCCGCCCATGCCCACATTGCAATTTTGCCGGGATCGGTGTCGCTTTTTCTTTCGCCGTTTTCATAAAGAACCCCTGCAAGACCGTTTGTGAAGTCGTTGTCATCACTTGTTACGTCGTTGTAACAGAAGGAGAGAACCGCATATCCGCTGTCGATTATTTCTTCCACCGGTAAAAACAGATCGGGAAGATTATCCCTGAAGTTAATCATAACAAAGAAAGGGATGTTTTCTTTGCCGGTTGGTATTGAGGCGTAAACAGGAAAGGAAAATTCTTTTCCGTTAACCTTTGTTGTTATTGTTACTGTATCTAAAGTTGCATTTCCCGCACAGTATGATTTTTCATATCTTTCTGCGCTGAATGAAATACTTTCGGGCTTTTCGGGAAGATATCCGTAAACCTCTTTAAGCATCATGTCAATCATAGCGTCTTTTTCAAGAAAATCGGGAAGCTTTCTTTCGTTTAACATCTTTTCAATCATTTTATGCACCTCTTTCACGCCAATTCTATCACAGGCATTTTAATAAGTCAATATGTTTTACTATTAACATTCTGTAAAAAACAATGATATTCTCTTTTACTTGAAATTACATAGGAATTGATGTATAATGAACTGGTAATACTTTACAGAGAACATCTTCCGGAGGAATTTTATGAAATCTAAAAAGGTTATAATAGCAATATCCCTTGCAGTTATTCTTGCTCTGATAGCTGTTGCGGGAATTGTTGCATATAAAATCGGCTTTGTTCAGAGGCTTATAAACAAGTTTGAGGATGTTACACAGGTTAATGCAACCGTTCAGGAGGAGGTAATTACCACCGCCGACGGACACAAGGTGCTTATGGACCATCCGAAAGGCTATATGTTAAGCTTCCCTGATCATATGAACTTTGATTTGTCAATAAGTCCTGAACTTATCAAGGTTTACGATGACCATATGACCGCTTTTGTAACAAGAGAATGGTCACCTTATGTTGACAGATGGGAATTTATTGACGATTATTTCAATAATTACTATTTAAATGATTATTATATCAAGGAAAACAACATCACCATAAGGAAAAACGAGAAGTTTCAGTTTAACGGTGCTGATGCAATGATTGTTTCCTTAAGAAGAAACAGCGAAAACACAGAGCATTATAACGAATATACCTATTTTTATGTGTTCTCAAAAACAGCGGACAGAGCATTTTTCAGAGTAATGTTCAAGTATGACGATTATGAAACCTGTCTGCCTGTAATAAATGAGGTAATAAATTCCTTTGAGGAAATCACTTTAAAAGGCGAAAATGTTTTCAAAAACGAGTACAAACCGGTACCAAACAGCAACTGGAACGAAGAAACAAGAGAGTATTATGAAGACATTAAAAATCATGACAGTATAAAATGGGGACTTTTTGTTGACGGTTCATACGCCATTGACAGAAATTATCAGTGGTTTGTTGATCTGGAAAAGAAGGTCGATTATGATTTTGATTTTGCCCTTCATTATATAAATCTTGACTGGGAATTCCCTGTGAAAGAAATGCAGAAATTCTACGATGACGGGAAAATCACGGAATTAACTCTGCAGATTTCAAACTTCAACAACGACGACTTGTTCGGCAAAAACATAAACTTCGATGTATATGACGGACTTATGGATGAAGAAATAAGAAAATTTGCAAGAGGCGCAAAGGAATTCGGACATCCGTTCCTGTTCAGGCTTAACAATGAAATGAACAGTGACTGGGTTAACTACTCAGGCGTTGCGGCACTTTCCGATCCGGAAATATTCATTGAAAACTGGAGAAGAATTTACAACATTTTTGATGAAGAGGGCGTTGATAACGCCATCTGGATTTTCAATCCCAATGCAGAGGACTGTCCTCCTGCTCACTGGAATTCATATATGGCATATTTCCCGGGAGGAGAATATGTTCATATGATTGGAATGACAGGCTATAACACGGGGACCTATTACAAGGATGTGTATAACGAAAAATGGCGTACCTTTGAAGAAATTTACAAAGAGCCCTATGAAAAATATATGCACGTATTCAGTGAATTTCCGTTTATTATAACCGAGTTTGCATCAAGCTCAATCGGCGGAGACAAGGTTGCCTGGATCAATGAAATGTTTGAAACCATCGAGGATTATGACAATATAAAAATGGCACTCTGGTGGAGCAGTGCTGACTATGATATGAGAGAAGCAACCTACAAGCAGGTTGCAAGACCTTATTTCCTTGATGAAACCGAGGAAACTACAAATGCCTTTAAAGAGGGCGTTAAAAAATACAAAAAGAGATTCAATTGGTTTAAATAAAAATAACGCCTTAAGAGTCATACTCTTAAGGACAGTAAACGGAGCAATGAAAATCACTGCTCCGTT
>CAZMHL010000191.1:0-3630 GCA_964566065.1 uncultured Eubacteriales bacterium | reverse complement strand
TGATCCACCAGGTTGCATAAGTTGAGAACTTATAGCCTTTGGTGTAATCAAACTTTTCAACAGCCTTAATAAGACCAAGGTTTCCCTCCTGAATAAGGTCAAGGAAAAGCATTCCTCTGCCTACATATCTCTTTGCAATGGATACAACAAGACGAAGGTTTGCCTCTGAAAGTCTCTGCTTTGCAGACTCATCGCCCTCTGCCATTCTCTTTGCGATTTCAATTTCTTCTTCCGATGAAAGAAGCGGAACCTTACCTATTTCCTTAAGGTACATTCTGACATGGTCCTCAACGCTGATGCCTTCGGGAATTGAGGTATCTATTTCCTCGTTTTCCATTTCGCTTTCGATTTGCTTGAGTTCACTTTCGATATCCATATCACCGGAAATTTCAATTCCGAGAGTTTCTAAGGTTTCGTATACCTTTTCTATCTGCTTCGGTTCAAGCTCGATTTCTTCAAGTGTGTCCACAATTTCCTGGTAAGAGAGAACACCGTTCTTTTTGCCTTTGTCAAGCAGATTTTTAATTACCGTCTGTTTGTCCTGTGTCGGCATTGTTAATCCTCCTGTTCAGCAGTTTCTGCACTCCTTCAATATCACCCGATTTTGCAAGACGCGCAATTTCTGCTTTCTTTCTAAAATTGTTAATTGTTTGCAAGATTTGCTTTGCGGCGAAAATTTTATCCTCCGCCCGAATTTCTCTGCTCAAAATTTCGGAAATTTCGCCCGAGTCCTCGTTAAACTCCATCAGAAGTTCACTTTCCGAGGGCTGTGTTTTGTCCTTTATCATAATTTCGGTTTTTTCCGCAACCCTTTTGTAAAGATCTGATGAAAATTCCGAAAAATCAAAGTTTTCTTTTACATATTTAAATACGGCACAGTCATAAAACATAAGATTAAGGAGTTTCTTTTCCGCATCCTTTAAAAGACGGCTTCCGTCTGCATTTACCACCGCTCTTTGCTTTAAGTCGGCTATAACCTGCATTTTTTCCTTCTCTCCGTTTTTACGTCTGTTGACCGCAAGCCGGTATTTTATCTGGGAATTTACCGCATCGTATGTAACGCCCAGCTGTGCTGCAATTTCCTTTGCATAAATTTCCCTTTCTATCTCGGAGGGAAGCTTTGCAAGCTCGCCTGCCGCCTCTTTTATAAACTCAACCTTCCGGTCGGGGATATTCGTATCATATTTTGCCTTTAAATTGCCAATTTTATACAAAATCGGGTCTTCGGCACCGTTAATAACCTCAAAAAACCTTGAAACACCAAACTTTTTGCAATATTCGTCAGGATCCTTTGCTCCCTTTAAGGTTATAACCTTTGTTTTTATATCGTATTTTGAGAAAATTTCTACCGCTCTCGTTGCCGCCGTTCTGCCTGCCTCATCAGAGTCATAACAAAGAACAACCTCTTCGGCATAGCGTTTTAAAAGCCTTGCGTGATTACTTGTAAGAGCGGTTCCAAGGGATGCAACCGCAGTGTCAACTCCGTACTGATGAAGAGTTATAACATCCATATATCCCTCAACCACAACTACTGTTTTACTGTTGCTCTTTTTGGCAAGATTAAGTGCAAAAAGATTTGAGCTTTTGTCAAAAACGGGTGTGTCGGAGGTGTTTAAATACTTGGGCTTTGAGTCGTCAAGAACTCTTCCGCCGAACGCAATAACGTTTCCTCTTACATCCATTATCGGGAACATTACTCTGTTCCTGAAGCGGTCAAAGGTACGTCTGTCTTTTGTTGAAACAAGTCCTGCATCAACCATCTCATAATCGGTATAGCCCTTTGATTTAAGATGATTCTTCAGCTTGTCCCAGCTGTCGGGCGCAAAGCCAAGACCGAATTTTGTTATTGTTTCCTTTGAAAGCCCTCTTGAAAGGAAATAATTAAGTCCCTCTTTGCCTTCGGGAGTGGAAAGGCAGGAATAAAAGAACCTTGCCGCATCCCTGTTTATTTCATAAAGACGTTTCTTTCTTCTTGCGGCTTTGTCGTCGTACACATTTTCATCTTCAACGCGGACACCGTACATATCACCAAGGAATTTAACCGCCTCAACAAAGTCGAGGTTTTCGATTTTCATTACAAAGTTTATAACGGTTCCGCCTTCACCGCATCCGAAGCAGTGATAAAGCTGTTTTGAAGCCGAAACGTTAAAGGACGGAGTTTTCTCGTTGTGGAATGGACAAAGACCTACGGTTGAGCTGCCGTTTCGCTTAAGAGAAACATATTTTGAAACAACGTCTATGATATCAGCTTTTTCAATTATCTGCTGAATTGTCTCTTGTGAAATTGCCACTTCCTTACCTCCGTTTTTTTCGTTAATTACTTATTCGACACAAATTACTTATTTCCTTTTTTGTTCAAAATTTTTACCCACGTCAAATGAAAAATATCATAAAATTATCACAAATGCTCCCTTGTATTTAAAGGTAATTTGTGGTATCATAAGAATGATAACTTTACGGGAGAGTTTTTTTATGAATATGAAAAAATACTTTACAACCCTCCTGATATCAACAGCAAGTATGTTCGTTTTTGTTATGCTTATCGGGGGATTGTTTGTATATTTTGGAAATATAGGCGGCGGAATACAGCTTGAAGAACTTGACAGGGCAGTGCCAAACGGTGTTAAAAATGTGCTTGTTCTCGGAACAGACGAGGGCGGACTGCGAAGCGATGTTATTATGATTTTCTCCGTCAATCAGAAAAAGAATACAATAAATCTTGTTTCCATTCCAAGGGACACAAAAGTTACTGTTAACGGCAGCAGCATGAAAATCAATGCTGCGCTCACAGTGGGAGGCGAAAAGCTTACCATACAGAAAGTTAAGGACATTGCGGAAATACCAATTCACGACTACGTTACCTTTAACTTCACCGCAGTTGAGGACATTGTTGATGCTCTCGGCGGCGTCGAATTTGACGTTCCCCAGAATATGAACTACGAAGACCCCGAGCAGAATCTTTACATTCACCTGAAAAAAGGCAGACAGATTCTCGACGGAAAAAAGGCTATTCAGCTTTTAAGATTCAGAAGCTACGCTATGGCGGACATTCAGAGAAACTCCGTTCAGCAGGATTTTGTGAAAGCAATTTTCAGCCAGAAGGCAAATATGAAGTATTTCACAAAAATCCCCGAGGTTTACTCAATTGTAAACGAAAACATTGTTTCAAGTATGAGCCTTTCGGATATAACCAAATATGCCTCCATGCTGGGCAAAATGGACAACCCGCAGTTTGAAAGCTTTGAAATGCCTTATACCCTTTCAGGCAACTACGTTCTTGTAAAACAGCCTGAAACAAGACAACTCTTTGACACATATTTTAAAGATAACGAAGAAAATCCGAATGAATAATGAGAAGTGTCCGTAAGGACACTTTATGAAAACCATAAAACCTCTCAAATGCTTGATATAGCAATTTGAGAGGTTTTGTTATATGTTCACTTTGCGAACTCAAGATATTTGTTTTACAACAAATTCTATATGATTTCTTGCAGAAATTACGATATGATACAAATTCCCTGAACTCTCGTTGCGATAGCAACATATCGTGCCGTAAGGCTTATCGAGTGTGAAACACATATCTAAAATTCCGCAGGAATTTATATCGCTGCGGAGTGTCCTTTAGAACAC
>CAZMHL010000190.1:0-3659 GCA_964566065.1 uncultured Eubacteriales bacterium | reverse complement strand
ATATCTCTTTGGTTCTGCTTTTTTGGTCGGAGTGACAAGACTTGAACTTGCGGCCCCCAGACCCCCAGTCTGGTGCGCTACCAGCTGCGCTACACCCCGTTATAAGTGCTGATTTCTAATCAACACTTAGCTAGTATAACATAAATTATTTACAATTTCAACAGTTTTTTAATAATTTATTAAATTTTTCAGTTCTTCCTCGGAAATATTAAGACATTCCACAACAAACACCATACCATTATATATATAAACATTCTTGTCATTGTTTATTTCGTATAAATTTTCCTTATGAACGTTTACAAATAATTTTCTTGAGCCACTTTCATTTTCAAATTCAAACATCATTTTAGGATTCTGCTTTTCAGTGCCTGTTGTTTTCATAACAATTTTCCTTTGATTGACTAAGTCTTCCGGAATATTTAAAATCTCTGAAACATTAAAGTTATCATCTGTATTTACTGTCTCTTTTCTTTCATTTTCACCATCTGCCTGCATAACCGAAATATCTGCATAAAAATTATTTGTTTCCAGAGTGCCAACATCGGAATTATATTTTTCTATTGTATTAAATTTAACATCATTATCATCATATTTGGTATTATCCTTTGTATAAGTTTGATCTTTGACAGGTAACAGATTTGCTGTTTCGTAATTCTCTTTATTTGGAATTAATAAAAAAACAATAGACAAACTGCATAATATTGATGCACATATTTTTACATATTTAAACTTAAATAACTTATTTACGGACAAGGCATTTTTTTTAATTTCAATATACATTTTAGTTTTTTGTTCTTGATCCGGAGATATTTTTTCAAAAAAATTATTTAATTGTTCCCTGTTCATAGTCTTTCACCTCCAAAACAAGTCTTAATATATTTCTTGCTGAAACCATTCTTGTTCTTATTGTAGAATAATTAACTTTTAAAATTTGAGCGATTTCTTTTGTGCTGTACCCTTCATAATAATACATATATAACGGAAGTTTATATTTATCAGGTAGTTTCAAAACTTCATTCAGTACTTTGTCTTTTTCGAAGTTATCTAAGTATGACCCCTCATCTACATTTTCCAAAGGAATCCTTTTTCTCTTCCACCAGTGCTTCAATACGTTTTTACATTCATTCTGAGCTGTGACAATCAGACTTGCTTTAATGTGCTCCTCATTCTGAAAAGACTTACTCGCTTTTATAAACTTTAAAAACACATTTTGTGTGGCATCTTCAGTTTCAGCAACATTTTTAAGATACATAAAACATATTCTGTAAATCATATCAACATATTTTTCATATATTTCTTTAAATTCTGTTTCATTTATTTGCATCGCCACACCTCCGTTCATTATTAATACAAAACAGTAATGGAAAATGTTGTAAATTTCAAAAAAATTATATTAACTAAAAAAGCTCGGAAATCCGAGCTTTAAATAGTTGAATTATTTATCGGCAAAAGGTTTTCTTGCACAATAAGTTGTGTGTAGCAATTCGTGAGCTTTATGAGAATTTGGCTTAACAAGGAAATCTTCATAAAGTTTCTTAATCTGAGGATTGTTGTGCGACTGTCTGATTGCAAGTCTTTCATCTTCAGAATAAAGTGCCTTTGCACGTTTTTCTTTGTAGGTATCAATAATATCATCGTCTTCATTCGGAAGGAAGCAAGGTTTAATATATGGCTGACCTCCACCTGCGATACAACCACCCGGGCAACCCATAATTTCAATAAAGTGATATTTGCTCTTGCCTTCTCTGATTTCATCAAGAAGAACCTTGGCATTTTTCATACCATGAGCAACAGCAACATTGACTACTGTGCCGTTAATATCAATAGATGCTTCTTTAACACCTTCAAATCCACGAACAGCTTCAAATTTAACCTGTTCATGCTCTTTATTTGTAAGTGCGAAATAAGCTGTTCTTAATGCAGCTTCCATAACACCGCCGCTTACACCAAAGATAACACCTGCACCGGTGTAATCGCCGAGTAAATCCTGATCGAATTCTTCATCAGGAAGCATATTGAAGTTGATACCGGATCTCTTTATAAGCTTTCCAAGTTCTCTTGTTGTAAGAACTGCATCAACATCCTTATGACCGTTTGTAACAAGCTGTTCTCTTTCTTTTTCGAACTTTTTAGCTGTACATGGCATAATTGAAACTACGAAAATATTCTTAGGATCAATGTCGTTTTTCTGTGCATAATATGATTTAACAATAGCACCGAACATTTCGTGAGGTGATTTACATGATGACAAATGTCCGAGTAAATCCCCGTAATAATATTCAGCGTAGTTAACCCATCCCGGTGAACAAGAAGTAATCATAGGAAGAACACCTTTGTTGTTGATTCTGTCAAGTAATTCATTAGCTTCTTCCATTATTGTAAGGTCAGCCGCAAAGTTTGTATCATAAACTTTATCAAAGCCTAATCTCTTAAGAGCAGCAACCATTTTACCGGTAACAGGAGTACCGATCTTCATACCAAATTCTTCACCAAGAGCAACTCTTACTGCAGGTGCAGTCTGAACAACGATGAATTTTCCTGCTTTTTTAGCTTCGTCAATCTTATCGATTTCTGATTTTTCCATCAATGCACCTGTAGGACAGACGCTTACACACTGTCCGCAAAGGATACAAGGTGATTCAGCAAAAGTTCTGTTTTCAGCCGGAGCAACAATTGTTGCAAAACCTCTGTTTTCAAAGCCAAGAATACCATTACCATGTGCATTCTTACATCTTGCAATACAACGACCGCAAAGCACACACTTTGAGGTATCTCTTACAATTGAAGGTGTTACATTTTCAAAAGTAACAGGTGTCTGTTCACCAACAAACATATCTTCTCTTGCTCCAGTAACTTTTGCTACATGAAGCAATTCGCACATTTCGTTCTTATCACACTGCTGACATTTCATTGAGTGGTTAGAAAGTAACAACTCAACAGAAGCTCTACGAGCAGCGACAGCAGCAGGAGTAGAAATAGAAATTTCCATTCCTTCGTTTACAGGGTAAACACAAGATGCGACAAGACCTCTTGCCCCTTTAACTTCTACCAAACAAACTCGACATGAGCCCTGTGAACATTCACCGTGATTATATGTGCACAAAGAAGGGATTTCATATCCGCATTTTTTTGCAGCTTCAAGGATTGTTAATCCTTCTTCTACCTGATAGGGAATACCTTCAATTTTAATATTAATTTTAGCCATTTTAGTTTTCCCTCCTATTATTTCTTAACAATTGCGCTGAACTTACATGAAGATAAGCACATACCGCATTTAATACATTTATCCTGATCAATTACATACGGTTCTTTACCAACAACACCTGTAATAGCATTAACAGGACACTGGCGTGCACACAAGCTACATTTTTTACACTTGTCTGCTTCGATTTCGTACTTCATAAGGTTTTTGCAAACCTTAGCAGGACATTCTTTTCTTTCAATGTGAGCAATATACTCATCTCTGAAATGTGTCATTGTAGAAACTACAGGGTTTGCTGATGTCTGACCAAGACCGCATAGAGAACCAATTTTAATTGTTTTGCTGAGTTCTTCAAGCTGATCAAGATCATTCATTGTAGCTTTACCATCTGTAATCTTTGTGAGTATTTCAAGCATTCTCTTTGTTCCGATACGGCAAGGAGAACATTTACCGCAAG
>CAZMHL010000189.1:0-3668 GCA_964566065.1 uncultured Eubacteriales bacterium | reverse complement strand
ACTTGCAAAGCAAATACCACTCGCCCAAAGGCGAATAAAACTGCCGAGTGTCCTTTAGAACACTCGGCATAAGGCGTTATTTTTTTCGGGCGGTTGTAAGTTTTAGCCGGATATGATAGAATAATGTAAAAATACAGGAGATTTCAACTATGAACAGAAGTTTAACTGTTTTTACATTATCTTTTATGACCGGCATAATTTTGGTAACAAACGGCTTGGGGTTTTGGATGATGTCGGGGCTTGTATTGGTTTTGTTAATGTTTGCCCTGCTTGTTTCTTTAAAATTCAAAAGACTGTTCGTGTTTCTTATGGCGGCGGGAGTTGTTTTCGGCTCATTGTGTACTGCGGCAAAGGATTTGTCATATCTGAGGCTGAAAGAGGGAAATATACCTTTGTGCAGGGGCGTTGTTCTTGCAGCAGAAGATAAAGAGTGGTACGTTTCCACAACTGTTTACCTTTATGAATACAGACAAAAGGTAAAGCTTACGGTTGAGGGTGATAAAAAGTTTAAGGTAAACGATTTGCTTGAAATAAAGAACATGACTGTCAGCAACGCCGATGATGCTATGAATGACGGAGCTTTTAATTACAGAATGTACCTTAAAAGTATCGGAATAAACTATGCCGCAAAAGCTAAAAGCGAAAATGTAAGAATTTACGGCCGCGGCGGGTTCCCTGTTTTTAAACAGGCGAGGGAAATAAACTTAAAATTGAACGAGCGGATAAAAACAGTTTTCGGAAAGAATGACATTGCGGGAGTTGTAGGCGGAATATTTGTGGGTAACAAAAGCCTTATCTCAAAAGAAACTTATGATTATATGAAAATGGCGGGAATAAGTCATATTATGTCGGTTTCGGGATTGCATATAATGACAATTGTTGCGGCATGTTATTTTTTCTGCAACAGCTTTGGAATAAGGGGTAAAAAGAAGAATTTTCTCATAGTATCCGTTCTGGTTGCGTTTGCCCTCATAACCGGAATGTCTTCGTCGGTTATTCGCGCATCGTTTATGGTAATTCTTGTTTTTGTGGCGTTGAGCCGCTTTCGTGATAATGACAGCATTACCTCTTTAAGCCTTGCGGCACTTGTTTTGTCTGTGTTTAATCCTTATGTAATTTATAATACCGGGTTTCAGATGTCTTTTCTTGCAACCCTTTCAATAGTAATTACGGTGAATAATCTTACCAAAATCCCCGGTAAGCTTTTGCCGAAAGCATTAACTTCATCCATAGCGCTTTCCCTTGCCGCACAGATGGGAATATTCCCTGTTATGATATATGCAAACGGTTACATAACAACACTTACTCTATTTGCAAATCTCATCTGTGTTCCCCTTTTGCCTTTCATCTATCTGTTCGGCTCGGTTTCTTTGATTACGGGAGCAAATCCTTTTACATTCGTAACAAGGCTTCTTGTAAATGTTATAATTTTCGTTTCAAAAAAGGTGGCACTGTTTGAGTTTAATAAGGCATATTTCCCCGGCGGCACTCTTCTTGTTTTGTGCAGCATCGGTATGTCTTTGTCATTTATGTATGCTTTTTCCCGTAAGAAAAGACGTAATAAAGGTCTTGCATTTCTTTTGGCATGGACGGTTGTTTTTGGTGCCTGCACGTGGTATAATTCAAGAGTGCCCGGGGATTTTACGGTTACATTTATAAACGTAGGTCACGGTGACTGCACTCTCGTCAGAAGTCCCGACGGAAGCAATATGCTTATAGATACGGCAACAGAGGATATGGCGGATTCACAGGTAATTCCTTATCTTAACAGGCAGGGAATAAGAAACCTTGAATGCATAGTTCTTTCTCACTTTGACGATGACCACGCCGGAGGTTTTGAAAGGATAGTCAGAAACTTTGGCGTAAAGGCGGTAATTGTGCCATACGCTTCGGGCGGAGAAGAAATCAAAGAAATCTGCAATAAAAACGAAATAGACTTAAGAGTGGTATCAAGGGGCAACAGTTTTAAATTTTGCGGAGCGGAATTTGAGGTTTTAAGTCCAAAGAAAGTTTTCGCTGATAATTCAAATGACTCTTCCATTATTATGAAAATGGTGTATAATAAAAGTGTATGGCTGTTTACGGGTGATGCTTCCCTTGAAATGTTTGAGAATATATATGACCTTAAAGCGGATATTTTCAAAGTCAGCCATCACGGTGATAAAAAATGCATTCACCGGGGAATTGTGATGGAAATAGACCCCATAGTTTCGGTAATAAGTGCACACGGCGTGGGAGACAACGGCGCAGACGAAGAAACTCTGGAGCTTCTTTCCGAATTCGGCAGGGTATTTACTACATACGAGGATAAAACAATAAGCTTTATCTGTGATAAAAACGGAGGAATTTATTTTGGAAAAAATAAAGAACCAATTAAAGTCAGGAAACCTTAAAAACCTGTATCTTTTTACGGGCGATGAGATATATCTTTCTGATTATTATATTAAGGCAATAAAAGAAAAAATCGTAGAGGACGAAGATTTTAACTATATTAAATTTGATGCTGAAAATCTTTCGGGATTTCAGGATGCTGTTGAATCTTCACCTGTATTTTCCGACACAAAAATGGTCGTTGTAAGAGGTCAGGATTTTTCTAAAGAAATAAACGAAGAGGGATGCGGTGTTATAGGCGGCATCATCGACGATGTTCCTTATTACACCACCGTTGTGTTCGCATGCAGAACAATTAACAAAAACAGCAGGATTTACAAGCTGTTAAGTTCAAAGTGTGAGTGTTGCATATTTGAATATCAGAAGCCTCCGGCGGTTTTAAAATGGATAACCAATGTTTGTAAAACAAGAAAAGTTATCATTGACCCCGAAAGTGCCCAGCTTCTTCTCGAATATACGGGTTGCGATATGACAAAAATAATGACCGAGCTTGATAAAATAATTTCTTACGTGGGAGATGCGGGAGCAATAACAAAAGAAAGCATATCTGCTATTGTAACAAAAACGGTGGAAGGCAGAGTCTTCGACCTGATGGATGCAATAATGGATAAAAAAAGAGATGATGCACTGCTTGTCTTTAATGACCTTAAAAGGGAAAAGGAAGATCCGTTTTACATCAACGGTGCGCTTTCAAGAACCCTGATTGACATAATGGAATACAAAAGCCTTAAAGAAGAGGGGAATTCTGTTTCTGCAATAACTTCAAAAATGAATTTAAGACCATTTGTGCAGAAAAAATATGCAAGATACTGTGAAAAAATGACCTTTAAATTTCTGCAGAAAATGATTTCGGAGTGTGCAAATTTCGACGTAGCTGCAAAGTCGGGCGAAATCGAGGGGTATATGGGGCTGAGTATGCTCATTCTTGAAATGATGCTGTAAATATACATTGAAATTTTCGTTACACCGGGGATGTAAAAAAAGTCCGGAATGCCAAAAGGTCGGAATAAGTATATATAAGGCTGTATAAAACTTATAGTATCTATAACTGAATGCAGAAAACTCTCAAATCTGAGAGCTTTCTTTGTTTTTTAGATCTTTTGGCTACGAACAAATCTCGCCTGACTCGCTGTGCCATCGTACAGCTTCGGGTTTCCAAAAGCAAGGTAAACCTTGCTTTTGCCCGGTTTGTTCGTTCCGAATCATTTTTTCCTATCCCCTGAAAAAGGGACTGTAAAAAAAGTCCCTAAAACAGACAAAGATCTCACTTGGTGAGG
>CAZMHL010000188.1:0-3704 GCA_964566065.1 uncultured Eubacteriales bacterium | reverse complement strand
TTTCAAGGAACGGGTCTGAGTCAAAGCCGATTATGTCACTGTCGATTTTAACTCTAATTCTTCCGTCTTTATACATATTGGGAATTATGATTTCATCACTCTTAGTCCACTCTGTAAGTTCGCCGTTGTACCACTGTTTAAAAATGTTGTAATCATAAATCAAAAATCCGTTGGAGCAGGTACCGATAAACACTTCATCGGAAATCGGTGAGAAAGTAACTGAAACAATTGTTCCGATACCTCCCATTCCCGGAACAAGAATCCATGTCTGACCGCCGTCGAAGGTTTCATAGATTCCCGGTGACCTTGCGCCTGCATTGGTATCTTTTCCGCCTGTTATAAGATGGTTTTTATCTTTCGGGTCCTGATCGATTGTGTAAAGAGAAACAAAGCTTCCGTTGTCGGTTTTAAGTCCGTTGTCCTTGCCGAAAGAGATAACTTCTCCGTTTGTACATTTATTAACTGTTCCGCTGTAGCCAACGTACCAGACTGTATTTTCATCAAACTTATCAGCCATTATGGCATTAGTAGTTCCTACAGACACAAGATCTGACCATGTTTTACCTCTGTCCTTTGAAACCTTTATAACTTTATTAACAAGAGAATAAACTGTGTCATTATTTACAGGCGAAACTGAGTGAACAGGATTTTCAAGCGGATTCCAGGTCACGCCGTTGTCGGTGCTGTAAGCATTACCTGCATAAATAAAGTTTTTATCAACATTATGGAAATGAACAACACTGTGAGAACCTGATACCTCTTCTCTATTTGTCCAGGTTGCGCCGTCTTTCATTTCATAAAACACACCTTTGATAAACGCATAGCCGTGATTTGGATCTGCCGGATTAATTCCAACACCTGAACATTCACCTGTTGTTACATCTCTGTCAATAGGAGAATACTCTCCCTTTACATAAGGCTTTGTTGTGTGAGCAAGACCTCTGTCAACATCGCCGAACCAGATTGTGTTATCACTTGAAAAAGCAAGTGTCTTTGTGTTGATTGCAGAATATCCGCCGTTTCTTGATTCCCAGGTTGTACCATAATCCTGCGAGCGGTAAATAATGTCCGCAAAAGAATACCACAATACGCCGGGCTGTGTTTTATCTATGTAAAAACCCTCGCAGGCGTAGCCTGAGCCTGTGAAGTTATAAGTTATATCTCTGCCTATAAGTCCTGTGCTTGCAGAAATCCAGGTTTGTGCATTGTCATCGCTGTACATAAAAACTGCGCCTGATTTTTCATAAATAACGGCAATTCTAAGCGTTCCGTCATCCTTTTGAATATAACGTGCCAGTACAGGCAATGCAGTTCCCGCCTTGTTCATATGATGATTCATTTTAACCCAGGTTTTTCCGCCGTCAAAGGTTTCCCATACTTTATGGCTGATTCCCTGGAAACATGCCATCCAGTGGTTTTCATCGTTAGGGTCAACATCGATTGAAGTACACTCTGTTATGCCCTCTTCATCAGGCATAACCTTTTTCCAGAGGAGTCCTCCGGTTGTTGTATAATAAAGACCGCCGGTTACACCGATAAGCATTCTTTTGCTCTTTCCCTCAAAAAGGTACATTGAGTAAACACCGGTGTTTTCTGTCAGATAAGAATTATCAAGAAGCTCCCAGGTTTCGCCTTCATCTGCCGATTTATAAAGACCTTCCGAAGTCAGCGCAATAAGATTTTTATCTGCATCATACTGAATTATCCCGTTACTGTAACCCGTTGAAAGGAAACTCTTCTCCAGAACCATTTTCCAGGATTTTCCCGCGTCGGTGGTTTTGTAAAGACCGTCAACCTCTGAGTTGGCATTTTTGCTTATTTCGCTGCTGATTTCTCTGTGACCTGACTGAACACAGAAAGCAACATTTTCATCAACAGGGCTCCATATAATATCATTTACTGCCCAGCAGTTGTTGCCGTTGCCGAGAACCTCCCAGTTGTAACCGCCGTCGGTACTTCTCCACACGCCTGATGTATCAGTTCCGATAAGCACATGGTCAGGATTTACGGGAGAGGATGCGATTGACATTACCCTTTGATTTCCGTCACCGCCGCGAACACCTGTTACATATTCAACCTCCCTCTGTCTTGCCCACTGCACAAACCAGGGAGTGTATCTTGTTGCATTCTGTGCGATTGTGTAAGGATAAAATCTTGCCGGGTCACCCTCGGGAATGTCGCCGGTATAGTCATATACCTTTGTTGCTGCCATTGCAGGTATACACACTGAAAGTGCCAGCATACACACAAGCAACATACTTACTATCTTTTTCATTCTGATTTCCATAGCCTTTCTGTCTGCTAATTATTATTTACTCTTAATAACAACAAGGTTATTTGATTCATTCCACTCAACCTTGCAGCCAAGTGTTTCTGCAACAAACCGAAGCGGAACCATTGTTCTGCCGTCTACAAGCTTTGCAGGAGTTTCAAGAAGCTGCTTCATTCCGTTAACCGTAACAGTATCGCTTCCCACCCTGAGACTTATGATTGTATTGCCCTTTGTTGCTGTTACTGTCCATGTTGAATCGTCCCAGGCGACTTTTGCCCCAAGCTTTTCAAAGATTTTTCTCATAGGTACATAAGTTCTGTCATTTTCCATAAATGGTTGTGTATCAAAGCCGATTATATCATCGTCAATTTTAACTCTGATACGTCCGTCTGTATACATATCGGGAAGAACAACCTCGTCACTTTTGTCCCACTCTGTAAGTTCTCCGTTGTACCACTTTCTGAACATATTGTAATCGTAAATGAGAAGTCCGTTTGAGCAGGTGCCGATAAACACTTCTTCGGATACCGGTGAGAATGTAACTGAAACAACGCAGGCAATTCCGCCCATTCCGGGAACTACTACCCAGTTTTCACCGCCGTCCCAGGATTCATAGATTCCGGGAGCCTTAAGTCCGTCGTATGTATTTTTACCGCCTAAGATAAGGTGATTTTTATCTTTTGGGTCCTGAGCAAAAGCGAGGATTGAAACATATTTTCCCTTACCGGTTTTAAGTCCGTTTTCTTCGCCAAAGCTCGTCATTTTTCCGTTGTCGTACTTGTGCATTCTGCCGTCGCCTTCATAGTCGCAATAGTAGAATGTGTTTTCGTCAAAGTTGTCGGCAACAATAAGCTTGATTTTCGGGAAGCTTTCAATTACAACGCTCCAGGTTTTACCTCTGTCCTTTGAAACGAGAACCGAACTGTTGTCCATTGAGTAAACAACGTCATTATTCGCAGGTGAAACAGCATGAATCTGATGTTCTGTCTTAACCCATGTTTTACCGTTGTCTGCACTTGTGTGTGTCATTGTATAGATAAAATTATCATCCTCTTTGTGATACTGTATTACAGTATGAAGGGGACCTTCCAGTTCTTCTACCTCACTCCAGTTTTCGCCTCTGTCATATGTCTGATAGAATTTATCCTTGATACTTGAAAGCACGTGATTAACATCGTTAGGGTCAATTGCAACCGCAACACATTTACCAAGAACAATGTCAGGCTCTGTGGGAGAATATTTTCCCTGTTCGTAAGGTCTTGAGGTATGCGCAAGGCCTCTGTCTGTATCACAGAACCACACTCTGTTTTCCTGGTCGAAAACAACCGCATTTGTGTTGATTGCAGTAAAGCCGCCGCTTCTTGGATAGAAGTTTGAGCCGTAGTCTTCAGAGCGGTAAACGAAGTCTGAGAATGAGTACCATACAACGCCC
>CAZMHL010000187.1:0-3717 GCA_964566065.1 uncultured Eubacteriales bacterium | reverse complement strand
CTTCTGGCTACGAACAAACCTCGCCTGACTCGCTGTACCATCGTACAGCTTCGGGCTTCCGAAAGCAAGGTAAACCTTGCTTTTGCCCGGTTTATACAATCCAATTCTTTTTTTGTTTCAGATTAAATCGCAGATATTATTTGAAAATTCAACCGGGTCGTCAATTGAAAGACCTTCAATAAGCATTGCGCTTGAAAGGAGGACGGAAGCATATTTGGAAAGCTTGTCCTTGTCGCCTTCAAACAGCTCTTTAAGCTTGTTAAATACAGGGTGATTAGTGTTTATTTCAAGAATTTTCTGTGCTTTTACCTGATTGTCGTTCGGCATCATATTGAGCACTTTTTCCATTTCAATTGAAATTTCACCTTCTGCAGTAAGACAAACAGGATGTGAACCCATTGTGCCTGACGGACGCACGTCCGAAACCTTTTCTTTAAGTGCATCTTTAATGTAGTCAAAAAGTTCCTTGTTTTCTTCTTTGATTTTGCCGTTGTCGTCTTTGTCCTCTTCAAAACCAAGGTCGGATGCAGAAACATTTTTGAATTCTTTTTCCTTGTAGTTCATAAGCATCTTGATTGCAAATTCGTCAACATCTTCTGTAAGGAAAATAACCTCAAAGCCTTTACCTGTAACCTTTTCGGTCTGGGGGAGCTTTGCAATTTTTTCAGCACTTTCACCGCAGGCATAATAAATAAACTTCTGGTCTTCTTTCATTCTTTCAACATATTCGTTTAAGGTTGAAAGCTTGTTTTCGAAAGAGGTTGTGAACATAACAAGGTCCTGAAGAGCCTCTTTGTTCATACCGAATTTATCATAAATGCCGAATTTAAGCTGTCTTGCAAAGGCTTTGTAAAATTCTTCGTAAGCTTCTCTGTCATTCTTCTGCATTGAAAGAAGCTCACTGCCGACTTTCTTTTCAATTCTTGATGCAATTACCTTAAGCTGTCTGTCGTGCTGAAGAATTTCTCTTGAAATGTTGAGTGAAAGGTCCGCAGAATCTACAAGACCCCTAACAAAACTGAAGTAGTCGGGGAGTAAATCCTTGCACTTGTCCATAATAAGAACGCCGTTTGAATAAAGCTGAAGTCCCTTTTCAAAGTCTTTTGTGTAGTAGTCATAGGGAGCTTTTTTCGGAATGTAGAGTATGGCGTTGTAATTAACTGCGCCGTCTGCCGATGTATGAATAACCTTTGCAGGGTCTTCAAAATCGTGATAGTTGTCTTTGTAGAAAGAGTTGTACTCTTCTTTGCTTATTTCGTTCTTGTTCTTTCTCCAGAGCGGAACCATTGAGTTTAAAATGGTGTCTTCAAAGGTTGTTTCATATTCGTTTTCAGTGTCAGGCTTTTTAACCTGTTTTGAAACGAGCATCTTGATCGGATATTTAATGTAGTCGGAATATTTCTTAACAATGCCGCGGGTTCTGTATTCTTCAAGAAATTCGCTGTAGTTTTCTTCCTCGGTGTCTTCCTTTACATAAAGAGTAATAACCGTACCCGCATCTTCTTTTTCACAAGGCTCAACAGTGTAGCCTTTAGAGCCTTCCGATTCCCAGATATAAGCCTCATCTGAACCGAACTTTTTGCTTTCAACGGTGATTTTGTCCGCAATCATAAATGCAGAGTAGAAACCAACGCCGAACTGACCGATAATGTCAACATCGTCCTTCTTTTCGTTTTCTGTTTTAAATGCAAGAGAACCGCTTCTTGCAATGGTGCCCAGATTGTTTTCAAGCTCTTCCTTTGTCATACCGATACCTGTGTCGGTAATAACGATTTTTCTCGCATCTTTATCAAGAGAAATTCTTATGTAGAAATTTTCTCTGTCGAATTTAATATTTTCATCGGAAAGGGACAAATAATAAAGCTTGTCTATCGCGTCCGATGCATTTGAAATCAGCTCACGAAGATATATTTCCTTGTGTGTGTAAATTGAATTAATCATCATATCAAGGAGTTTTTTTGATTCTGATTTGAACTGTTTAATTGCCATAAAATGATACCTTCTTTTAAATGAATTAGCACTCTCGTCTTTTGAGTGCTAAACATATTTTATCACAAAAATTTGTTTTGTCAATACTATTGTAAAATTTAGTATATTGTGGTATCATATATGTTGAATATTTATGTAAGATTTGAGGTATTGACAATGAAAAAGAGAATTTTCAGCGGAGTTCAGCCATCAGGACAGATTACAATCGGTAACTATCTCGGTGCAATCAAAAACTGGACAAAGCTTATAGATGAATATGAATGTATTTTTTCGGTAGTTGACCTTCATTCAATCACCGTAAGACAGAATCCTGAAGAATTAAGAGAAAGAAGCTACGGTCTTTTGGCACAGTATATTGCCTGCGGAATTGATCCTGACAAATGTACGCTTTTCCTTCAGTCCCACGTATCAGCTCATGCAGAACTTTCCTGGATCTTAAATTGTTATACTTATAACGGTGAGCTTCAGAGAATGACACAGTTCAAGGAAAAATCAAAAAGACATGCAGATAATATAAATGCAGGCTTGTTCACATACCCTGTGCTTATGGCTGCAGATATTCTTTTGTATCAGACAGACCTTGTTCCCGTAGGTCAGGACCAGAAGCAGCATCTTGAACTTTCAAGAAACATTGCAGAAAGATTCAACGGAATTTACGGCGACACCTTTAAGGTTCCCGATCCATACATCGCAAAATTCGGTGCAAAAATTATGGATCTTACAGACCCTACAAAGAAAATGTCAAAATCGGAGCCTAACGGTTCAATTGCCCTTCTGGAAGACAGCGCGGTAATAATCAAAAAATTCAAAAGAGCGGTTACTGACTCTCTTTCAACAATTAAGTTTGAAGAGGGAAGAGATGCAATCAATAACCTTATTTCAATATACAGCTGTGTAACAGGAAAGGAAATTCCCGAGGTTGAAGCTGAATTTGAAGGCAAAGGCTACGGCGATTTCAAAAAGGCAATCGGCGAAGCGGTTGTTGCAGAGCTTGAACCCATTCAGAAGAAATATTACGAGCTTATGGATAACAGAGATTATCTTGAATCAATTTTCAAAAAAGGCGCTCTTAAAGCAAATGAAATTGCACAGGTGACTTTGGCAGACGTTTACAGTAAAGTTGGTTTTATAAGTAAATAACACAAGAAACTCTTTAGTATGAATTATTCATCATTTTATATCGGAGATAAAATATGTCAGAAATAATAGTAATAGTAGTGGCGTTTATGTTGGCATTTATAATGACATTTATATCAACGCCGCTGGCTGAAAAAATCGCATATAAAGTCGGTGCGGTAGATGTACCGAAGGACGCAAGAAGAATGCATAAAAAACCGATTCCCCGTCTTGGCGGAATAGCAATATTTTTCGGTTTTTTGGTTGCATGCCTTTGCTTTGTGGTAATGTCAAGAGAAATGATTGCAATCATTGTTGCATCGCTTTTGATAGTTGTGCTCGGCGCACTTGATGACAGAAAACCCATCCGCGCAACAATAAAACTTGCAGTACAGATTCTGGCGGCATTTATTGTAGCTTATTTTGGTAATGTAACCATTGATGTGTTCACAAACCCTAATTTGTTTTCATCAAGTCAGTATTTAATTCTCGGTAAACTTTCAATCCCGATTACCATTGTGTGGATTGTTGCAATAACAAATGCTGTTAATTTAATAGACGGACTTGACGGTCTTGCGGCAGGTGTTGCTTCAATTTCATCAATCTGTCTGC
>CAZMHL010000186.1:0-3717 GCA_964566065.1 uncultured Eubacteriales bacterium | reverse complement strand
CTTACAAAAAAACCTGATGATATGCCGACCAAACAGGCTGCAGCTGCTGTAGGTCAGTGCGAGCTTATGTATGTTTATGACAAGCAGTTTTCAGAATATGGTCATAACATTGCACAGATTCTTTTAACAGGTTCGGATCTTGAAAACGCAGAGCGAAGCGAAAATTTTAAAAACACCCTTAACAGACTTCTTGAAATGAATGTTCTGCCGGTTGTTAATGAAAACGATACTGTTTCAACAGACGAAATCGCAGTAGGTGACAACGATTCCTTAGCCGCAATTGTTGCAACTCAGGCAAAGGCAGACCTTCTTATTCTCCTTTCGGATATTGAAGGACTTTACACCGCAGATCCCCATAAAGACAAAAACGCAAAGCTTATTGACAGCGTTTATGAAATTAATGATGAAATCATTGCTCTGGGGGGCGGTGCGGGAAGCTCTCTCGGTACAGGCGGAATGTGTACAAAAATCAAAGCCGCATCCCTTTGCGTAAATCAGGGAATAGATATGGTGATAACCACCGGCGACCACCCTGAGCTTTTGTATGATATCATTGACGGGGAAAAAGTCGGAACAAGATTTTACGGAAAAGGAAATAAATAATGACAACACAAAATATTTTAGATAATGCGGTTGAATGCAAAAGCCTTTTTGCGGCAACCACATCACAGCAGAGAAACAATGCTCTTATCTGTATGGCGGAAAGTCTTGTTTCAAACTGTGATGAAATTATAAATGCAAATAAAATTGACATAGAAAATGCAAAGGACAAAATTTCAGAGGTTATGATTGACCGCCTTACCCTTACAAAAGAAAGGGTAATTGCAATGGCTGAGGCGGTGAAAGAAGTAACAAATCTTCCTGACCCTCTTGGCAGGGAAATTGAAAAAACCAACCGTCCCAACGGTCTTGAAATAACAAAGGTTTCGGTACCTCTCGGCGTTCTTGCAATGATTTTTGAAAGCAGACCAAATGTAACCTCCGATGCGGCGGCGCTTTCCGTTAAAGCAGGTAACGTGTGTGTTTTAAGAGGCGGAAAAGAGGCAATTAATTCAAATATGGCAATAGCCTCCGCTTTAAGAAAAGGACTTGCAAAAGCAGGGCTCCCCGAAAACGGAGTTAACCTTGTGGAGGACACTTCAAGAGAAAGCGCAAATGAGCTTATGACCGCAATCGGCAAGGTTGATATGCTTATACCAAGAGGCGGAGCGGGACTTATTCGCGCCTGCGTTGAAAATGCCAGGGTTCCCTGCATTGAAACGGGAACGGGAATCTGTCATATTTATATAGACGAATTTGCGGATGTTGAAAAAGCGGTTAATATCCTCTGCAATGCAAAAACAAGCAGACCCTCTGTTTGCAATGCGGCAGAAGTTTGCATTGTAAATAAAAATGTGGCGGAAAAAGCTCTGCCTTTGATTAAAGAAAAGCTTGTTGATGAAAGAAAAGAAAAAGGACTTGCACCTGTTGAGCTTCGTCTTGACGAAAGAGCAATTAAAATAATTGACGGTACACCTGCGGGGGAAAATGATTTTGATACCGAATTTTTGGATTACATTTTAGGTGTTAAAATCGTTGACGGCGTTGATGAGGCAATTGCACACATATCTGCTCACTCAACGGGACACAGTGAATGTATTGTGACGGAAAATAAAGAAAACGCCGACAGGTTCACTCTTTTAGTGGACAGCGCGGCGGTTTATGTAAATGCATCAACAAGATTTACCGACGGCGGTGAGTTCGGTCTTGGCTGCGAAATGGGAATTTCAACACAGAAGCTTCACGCAAGAGGTCCGATGGGGCTGCGTGAGTTGACTTCGTATAAGTATATTATTAAAGGTAATGGTAATATAAGATAAAAGGCAGGGCAGGGGCTTGCTCCTGCCGTATTGTAAGTTTAATGTAAATTAAAAGGAGATAAAAATGGCAAAAATCGGCTTTATCGGCTGCGGAAATATGGGCGGAACCCTTGCAATTGCGGCAGCAAAAACAGAAAATGAAATTTACCTTTCCGATTTAAGCGACAAGCTTTTAAGTTTTGCGAAGGAAACCGGCGGAAAGGTTTCGGATAATAATGAAATCGCAAAAGAGTGCGGTCTTATTTTCCTTGGAGTAAAACCGCAGGTTCTTTCTAAAGTTATTGAAACAATAAAAGATGTACTCAAAGAAAGAAAAAATCATTTTGTTCTTGTAAGTATGGCGGCAGGAGTTGAAATTTCTTCAATAACAAATATGCTCGGCTTTGAATGTCCCATAGTAAGAATAATGCCCAACACTCCTGCTCAGGTTGAAGAGGGAATGATTCTTTACTGCAAAAATTCGTTGGTTGAAGAAAAAGATGTGGAAATCTTTTTAAACTCAATGGCATTTGCGGGAAAATGTGATTATATCGACGAAAGCTTTATTGATGCGGCAAGTGCAGTTTCAGGCTGCGGTCCTGCTTTTGTATATATGTTTATCGAAGCTCTTGCAGACGGCGGAGTAAAATGCGGTCTTACAAGAGAAAAGGCAATAAAATACGCCGCACAGACGGTTCTTGGAGCAGGAAAAATGGTTCTTGAAACAAAAAGACATCCGGAAGAGCTTAAAGATGCTGTGTGCAGCCCGGCAGGAAGCACAATCGAAGGAGTCTGCGCCCTTGAAAACTCGGCTTTCAGAAGTGCTTGCGTTGAAGCGGTCAGCACATCCTTTAAAAGAACGAAAGAATTGGGGAAATGAATGGAACCAAAAGACTATATCTTATCAAAAATTGAGGGAGAATATGCTTATCTGAAGGATGTTAAAACCGGCGACGAGCTGTTCATCGCCCTCGCACTTCTTCCGCTCGGAGCGGATGTCGGAAGTAAAATACACTTTGAAATGTTTGAATATACGCTGATTGGTTAAAAACACACGGGCGGACAGAGGCGTCCGCCCCTACCCATAATGCGAAAGGAGAAAACAAAATGTCTAATATCTGGCACGACATATCACCAAAGAGAATAAATGCAGAGGACTTCATCTGCGTTGTGGAAATTCCAAAGGGAAGTAAAAATAAATATGAACTTGATAAGGAAACAGGTTTTCTGATGCTCGACAGAATTCTTTATACATCAACTCATTACCCCGCAAACTACGGCTTTATTCCGAGAACATACGGAGATGACAATGATCCCCTTGATGTTCTTCTTCTTTGTTCGGAATCCCTTGAACCGCTTACCCTTGTAAAGGCTTATCCTATCGGCGTAATTTCAATGATAGACAATGGTAAAAATGATGAAAAAATAATCGCAATTCCCTTCAATGACCCTAATTATAATCATTATACCGATATCACCGAGCTCCCGAAACACGTTTTTGACGAAATGAGCCACTTTTTCAGAGTTTACAAAAACCTTGAAAACAAGGAAACCGCCGTTGACGAGGTTAAGGGAAGAATTGAGGCTGTTGAAATCATAAATAATGCTATAGACAGTTATATAGAGAAGTTTTGCAAGTAACAGTAAGCACCCGATTTCGGGTGCTTTTCTCAGTTGACTCGCATCGCATAGAGCTGTGTGTTGTTCAAATATTATTATACAGCAGTAATTTGGTAAAAATATGACAGCTTGTCATTTGTGATGAGAATATGAAAGTGTGCATAAATACGCTAAATGTGGTATTCAAAAAAACTCAAAGATAAAGGAAAGCCGAACCATAGAGATGTTTTAGTTTTATTAGCGATATACTCGCTCACGC
>CAZMHL010000185.1:0-3780 GCA_964566065.1 uncultured Eubacteriales bacterium | reverse complement strand
ATAGCTGATGTGTCTACACACTACGTTATTTTTTATATCTTCGAACAATGATTATATATATAATAATTAATATATTTATTATATTTAGGAGCCGAAGAAACACTTATTTTATAAGGTTTTTCAATGATTTAATGGGACTTTTATTACGATTTAATGGGACTTTTATTACGATTTAATGGGACTTTTATTACGATACTATCAAAGCAGTATTGGGACTTGATTTACGATTATTTCTCAAAATGGGACTTATGATTGCTTTTCTAGTCCCATAAAGCTATAATAAGCCTTGGAGAGGGGTTTTGGCATGAAGCAAGAAGAAAGATATGAAATCACTACAAAACGCAATTACAGGGTTTTTAAAGCAAATGAAATCATACAAAAAGCCAGGTATGAACTTGGCATTATGGAACTGAAAACATTAGCATACTTATTTTCAATGATAAAACCAACTGATGGTAAGTTTACGGAATATACTTTTACCATCAAAGATTACTGCCAAATTTGTGGTATTGATTATAAAAACGGTGGTAATTACGATTACATCAAAAGCACCTTAAAGACCTTGAGAGATAAGTCATTCTATCTGCAAACAGAAGATGGTACAGAAGAAACTGTAGGGTGGCTGTATAAAGTCTACATTAACAAGGGAAGCGGTAAAATCCGAGTTCTTTTTGATGAGACGTTGCAGCAGTATATCACAGGATTATATAACAACTATACACAATACGAACTTTTATGTACGTTGCCAATGAGAAGTAGCTACTCGTTCCGAATCTATGAACTTTTAAAATCATATGCTTATATTGGCAGCCATAAGTTTGACGTTGACGATTTGAAAAAACAGCTTGCAGCAGTACATTACCAGAATTTTAAAGACTTTAGAAAAAAGGTCATTGAAGTGGCTGTAAAGGAGATCAATCTTTATACAGATTTAGAAGTGAGATGGGAACCTGTCACACATGGTCGCAAAGTAACACATATTATCTTTACAATTAAATCTCAGAATATTTGGGAAAGAAATGTATCGAGAAAAAATGCAACCGAAGCGTTAGACGGACAATATACAATGTTTGATGGAGAATATGGAGTATGAAGAACATAAAAACCTTGGCGGAAGAAATTGGTGTTAGTAAGCAAGCTATTCGTAACAAAATAGCGAGTTTAGATTTACAAAGTAGTTTGCAAAAAAAAGGAAATCAGTTTTTGATTGATGAGGATACCGAAAATATTATCAGAGACTCATTCACAGACAGAGTTCTGAAAAACGACCGAACCGAACCAAAAGAAACAAATGAACAAGAATCACAAACAACTTTGCAATTAATTTCAATGTTAAAAAGTGAACTCGACCAAAAGAATAAGCAAATAGCAGAACTACAAAAGATTATAGATCAAGAACAACAACTACGTTTGGTGGAACATAAAAGATTGTTGGAATTAGAAGATAAACTGCAGCAGCAAGTATCAGACGCTTCGGTCGCAGCTTCGGTAACAACTTCGACAGAAGATCCAATAACTGCTGAAGTTCCCGTACCGAAAAAATGGTGGCAGTTTTGGAAATAGTTTGACACTATCTTTACTTTCTACTTAAGAAGTATAAAAAGACTTGATTTACAAGAAAAAACGAAAGAAAAAAAGGGAATGAATTATTATGCCATTATCAGAAGCAGAGATTATTTTAAATTATAACCGTAAAAAGCTGTATAAACTCAAAGATTTAAAACACAAGTATCCATGCCTCAGAAAAGCTTTAACACCAGAATTATATCAATTCTTATTGGATGTGATTGCTTTCTGGTTAAGTCGTGAGAAGAGCCTAAACACAGTTTATGATAAGCATTATTATACATACTTTCTTGGAACGCAAAAGGGAACTGTCGATGTAAGAGCCAGAACGACCCAAGGAGTAACTAACAGATACATAAGCTATCTTTGTGCATTAGGCTTATTAGAAAAGAATCACCAGATAATACGATATAAACCGAACCGGCGGATTCTTAATAGATGTATAACAAAAGTAAACGCAAACTTTTTGAAATATAAAACGGAAACTTATGGCAAGCAGTTTGCAAACTTACACCCTATTAACTCTTTCCTAGTTATACCATATACACCAGAATATTTAGATGTATGTGAGCAACGAGCAGCAGCTCTTTTGCAGCAAAATATTACTCAAGGAAATATATCTTATAATATGCTTGCTGTAAACGATCTGGAAGATTTGGCGGTTACTGTTTATGGTAAACATAGACCATATTCTACTGCAAAGAAATACAAACAGTTTGCAATTTTGAAAACTTGTATGAACGACTTGGCAAGTGAAAAAGGATACACAACCAAAGCAGAAATATATCAATCTGTAAATAATTACCTTTCAGACGATTGCAAACCACTATCCGAAAGAGACTTGAAGATATTATTTCGTATTTTCAAAAATCACATTGCGAGAGTATGGATTTACAAGCCTGCAGCTGCGGAAGAACGTCGTAGATACGACTATCATGAAAATCGTTGGATTTACATTAAGCGGTAATGTAAAGTTCGTATTTTGTATATTTAACGAACCAAAAAACATGATAAAATAAAGGTTTTATGAAAAATAGCAAATAATATACGAACTTTTGTATTGTAAAATACGAACTTGTATGGTATAATGGGGTCAGAAAGAGAGGTACACCGCATGAACAAAAAGACGATGGCTCTGACCGATGAACAGTACAAAGAGATTATCAAAACCATACAAAATGGATTTTTGAGCTGCAGACCGAACGAAAGAATAGCTACAGCACTGGTTCTTGAAGCAAATTTAGGTATCAGGATCTCGGACATTGTAAAATTGAAGCAAAAAGACATTGTGAAAGATGGTAGCCGATACAGATTAAACATCGTAGAGCAGAAAACACAGAAAGAGAGAACTTTCACGGTGCTGCCAGAGATTTACAACTATATCAAGCAGTTCTGTATCGACCATGAGATTAAAACTGATGAAGTCATTTTTCCCATCACGGAAAGAGCAGTTCAGAAACATCTGAAAGCAGCTTGTGACTATCTAGGATATGAGGGTATCAGCACACACAGCTTCAGAAAGTACTTTGCCACAAGGGTCTATGTAAACAACAACTACAACGTGATTCTGGTTCAGCAGCTACTTCAGCACAGTTCACCGGCAATCACACAGAGATACATCGGTATTGGCTCCAAGGAGTTAGAAGAAGCTTTGCAGAAGAATCTGAACCTGTTGTGATGGAGTTCAGATGGCTGCACCCATCTTCCCAGAAAATTTATTATTGTAGTAAATAAAATTCTGGTTACACAGAAGCGGAGCAAATGAAAGCAGATCTGCAGCAGCAGCCAGAGTATGAATCGGTGGAGATTTCGGAAGATATGGAAGAAAGAGAATTTTTCGATTAAAAAATCAAAAAACTTGTCACAAAACAGTAACAGGATACGTTATATATAGTGACATGAGTATCATATTTATATAATTTTGGTCATAGAGAGGGAGTTGCACAGAGATGTGTGACTCTCTCTTTTGGTGTCTTTTCGATAACTTCACACCGAATGCAAAAATGGCACTTGGGCAATCTATTAAAGGGATAATCCCAATTTAAACAAATGAAGCCTTTTCTCGACATTATGTGCGTTTATGCAAGTGATTACGATGATCTCTGCGATATGGGGGGTGGTTAACACTTTTTACTGACTTCTTTGTTTCCAACATTGGTATAGCTGATGTGTCTACACACTACGTTATTTTTTATATCTTCGAACAATGATTAT
>CAZMHL010000184.1:0-3853 GCA_964566065.1 uncultured Eubacteriales bacterium | reverse complement strand
GCAACCAATTCCTTCTTATCCGCAGCTTCCTTCCAGGAAACCACCAAGGTTCTTACAGAGGCTGCTATCAAGGGTAAGGTTGACCCACTCATCGGTCTTAAGGAAAATGTTATCATCGGTAAGCTGATTCCTGCCGGTACTGGTATGAAGCAGTACCGCAACGTAAAGTTAGACTCTGACGCTAACGAAGAATTCATCTATGAGGATGATTACGAAAACTTCGATTATGAAGGTGAGTATCAGGACTTCGACGGTGAATACGAAGGTTCCGAAGAGGGCTTTGAAGAAGAAGGTTTCTTTGAAGAGGCGGAGGAATTTGTAGAAGAGAACTAATTGATTTTCTCAAAATTGAGAAGTAAAGTGAATCCCGGAGCACAAGCGGTTTTGTTTGCTCCGGGATTTTTTTTGCTTGCCAATACTATTGGAAAATCATTCCTGCCATGATATAATAGCAAGAGTACAAGAAAGGAGGTCGCACAGTGGTAAAGGATAAAAGCTTTGGAATTATGCTAAAGGAGTTACGTGAAAAAAAGAACGTAACATTGGAGCAATTGGGAGCAGGCTTGTGCGACTCCGGAAAACTAAGCAGAATAGAAAATGGCAAGGCAGAGGCAGAAAAATTGTTGAGGGACCGTTTGCTGGACCGCCTTGGTGTGGCTGCGGAAAATTATGAGAACTTTTTATATTACAGTGATTATAAAGTATGGAGAGAACGGCAGGATATTATACATGGTATTTTGTACGGAAGATTAGAGGAGGCGAAACAATTACTAGGAGAGTATCAGAAAAAGTATTCCATGGAACAGCCATTGCAATACCAGTTTTACTTGTCTATGTGGGTGCAAATCAAAAAACTAGAGAATGCAGAAGAGGATGAAATAAGGGAATTGTTTGAAGTTGCATTGCGATTGACAGTATCGCAGGAAGCTTTTTTTGAACCGGAATCAATGCTTCTTTCTATTGAAGAATTAAATCTTTTGTTAGAGTACGCTTTTTATAATGAAGATAGGTTTACTTTGGCCTGGTATGAAAAAATGATTTCTTGTATAGAAAAATTGGATTTTGACTATTTGGCAAAAGCAAAAATATACCCAAAGCTGATAGTTTATTATTATCAGAAATGGGCTGTCGCAGAAAGCGTAAACGTATCAGAAATAAGTAAATTGTTGAGGTTTTGTAACAGAGCGATTGAAATTCTTCAAAAGGGAAACCGCATGTTTTATCTGTGGGAGCTTTTACGAATAAAAGAAACCTTGTTGCAGTGGCTGATTAAGGAAAATGAGGGAAAAGGAGAGAATGCTGTAAAGCAATTGAAAGAATGGAAGCAGACTTGTGTAAACTGGTATACCACATTAACTGAGGTATATGAAGAATATGATGTTACCAAGGAAACAAAGGATTTTTGTTATATCTATGTGGATAGAGAAGCACACTGCATTGGAGATGTGATTCGTATTCGTCGTAAAATGTTTGGTATGACAATGGCACAACTGAGTGATGGAATTTGCTCAGAACGTACCGTTAGCCGTTTGGAACGGAATGAAACAGAGCCACATCGTGAAATAGTACAACTGTTATTTGAACGTTTAAATATGCCCGGAGAATTCTGTAGAAGAGATTTGGTTACGGGAAATCCGGAGGTGCTAAGATTACTTTTTGAAGCAAAGATTTTATGCGAAAAAAGGGAATTTAATAGAATGAATTCCTTATTGGAGCAAATTAAATCTAAGGTATCTTATGAAATTCCGGGAAACATGCAGGTGATTCGGCGGATGGAGCTTGTCGGTGAATGGAATAAAGAACGGACGAATAACAAACATGAAATAAGATACTTTGTGGAGCAGTTAAAGGAAACATTAGGGGATACTGTACCATATGAGATTGCTGTGGCTCCGGGAGATAAATATTTAACGGAGAATGAGATTTTATGTTTACAGAATATAATGATTAGGGCAAACCAAACGTATTCAGAAATGGAAGAATGTATGAATGCATTATATGATTTATATGAGAAGCAACGCTGTATAGAGGAATGCTTTAATTTTTATGGAGTTGTAATGGGAAACATAGCAAGCAAGTTTGGTAATATGGGTGAATATGACCGTTCTGACGAAATCGGGTTAAAAATATTAAAATATGAACTACAGTACCGTAGAATAGGGCGACTTTACAGAGAAGCTTATTCGTTGCTTTGGAATGATGTACAGAGGGTAAAAAATCAGCACCCTGCAAAGCGGGATGCTGATACAAAAAAGGAGCTATTGAAATGTATTTATTTATGTGAAATAAGTGATAATCAATATCAGCTTTCTTTTTTAAAAGAGAGATTACAAAAAGGAACAATCTGATTTTATTATCTGGCTTCTTCAATGGTGTCTTCGGAATATTCCATGTCAGATAATGGCATGACCTGTGGCGGATTTTTCTGTGTGTTTGGTAGAACAGTTGGAGTTTTCACAGTCATGAGACAGAGCGCCATAAGACATAAGGGAAGTAATAATTTTTTTGTTGTCTTGTTTTTCAAGATATGTACCTTCTTTCGTTAAATGATTATAGTACAATTTTATATGGAATTATTTATGCAGTCACCTGCCAGAGTTTACAAAAAAATAAAATTATTTTTTGTAAACTCTGGCAGGTGACTTTTATTTTGAAATTATTTAAAATAAAGGCAAGTTAAGAACAACAGATAAATGAGAAAGAGCTGGGGAAAAGAAAGTGATGAAAAAATCAAATTACAATTTTTATTTTCCGAGAGAAGACGGGACAACTATTCTTTATAATTCCCGAACCGGAGCAATGGCTGAATTAGATAAAGAGAATACAGAGCAGTTGAAGAACTTGTCAGAACAGGAATTAGAGGAACAGAACCCAGAGTTTGCAAATGCATTGTTGACAAATGGTTTTGCAGTAGATAAAAATGTGTCAGAATTGGATATGATTCGTTATGACATGTTGAGAACAAGGTTTGGAAATCGTTCTTTGGGAGTGACAATTGCAGTAACAAAAGATTGTAATTTCGGTTGCATATATTGCTATGAGAAGGATATTTTAAAGAAAGGGTATATGGATAAAGAATCGCAAGATGCCATTCTAAAATATATTGAAACGAATCTTGTTAAGGGAGGTAGTCTGAATATATGTTGGTATGGCGGTGAACCATTGTTGGACATAGAGACGATTAAAAGTATGTCTCACCGCTTGATAGCTATGTGTGCAGAAAATGATGTAGAATATGAAGCAGATATAGTTACCAATGGTTATTTGTTAACAAAGGACATTGCTAAGATGTTAATTGAAAATAAAGTTACACAAATTCAAATCACATTAGATGGCGATGAGGATACCCATAATCAGAGAAGACCATTAAAGGATGGAACGAATACATATCAGAGAATATGGAATAATCTCATGGACTTAAGGCAGTTCAGTAAAGACATTACAATAGCGCTACGTGTCAATGTTGATAAGAATAATGAGGAGTCATTAAACGAAATCAGAAGAAAAATCCAAGAACAGAAATTAGATGATTTTATTTTTGTATATCCGGGGAAGGTTATAAGCGTAGAAAGTTGTCATAATAGAGAAGAATGTCACAGCAATAGAGAATATGCGATTTTGAAACAAAAGTATTTATGCGATAATGAGAAAATGTTGTTAGCAATGTTTCCTAAACCACATAAGATATGCTGTAGCGCAGACAATGAAAGATCTGTGATATTTGATTCGGAAGGTAATATGTACAAATGTTTTATGGATATAGGCAATAGCGAAATGTGCATAGGAAACGTAAAAAAAGATGAACTATATCATGAAAATATTTTACATCAGTATCTTTTATGTGATGTGACTA
>CAZMHL010000183.1:0-3855 GCA_964566065.1 uncultured Eubacteriales bacterium | reverse complement strand
AGTCGTTTGGATTCGGAATCTCTACCGTTTTTGGTACTACCGACACCTTTCTTATGAGCCATTTATTTGCACCTCCAATTATATGCAACATTTTAATTTAGAATTAAAGATTGATTTTTTCAATTTTAACCTTTGTGTAAGGCTGTCTGTGACCCTGTTTTTTGTGATAACCTTTTTTAGGTTTGTACTTGTAAACAACGATCTTCTTATCCTTACCGTGAGCTACAACTGTTGCATCAACAGAAGCACCCTGCGGATTTACTGTAAGTCCGCCTTCGTTAGAAACAGCAAGAACTTCGTCAAATTTAACTGCTTCGCCTTCAGCAACGTCTTTCTTTTCGATGAAAAGAACATCGCCTCCAGCAACTTTGTACTGTTTTCCACCTGTTACGATAATAGCGTACATAACGGTGCACCTCCTAATTTTAGACTCGCTGACATAAGGCACCATAAAAGGATTTGTAAGCCCAAGCCCATGCGGTTACCGATAAATGATACCACAAAACCCCTTATTTGTCAAGGGTTTTCTGCATTTTTCGTGTGCTTAATATATGTTGTGTGTAAAGGGGTTTAAACACCACATTATAGTGTGTTTTTTAAAAGCCAAAAAATTCCATATTATTTTTCACAAAGCTGTCAACAATAGTTCCCGAGGTGATTTTGTGATTGGTTTTATATTTTCTGCGATAGCAGGTGCGGCCATGAGTGTGCAAGGCGTTTTCAATACCAGGTTGAATGAAAGCATAGGACTTTTAGAGTCCAACGCATTCGTACAGGGAACTGCATTTGCTCTTTCGCTGGCGGCAATGCTTGCCTTCGGCAACGGAGATATTAAAGCCGTTTCACAGGTAAACAAGCTCTATCTTACAGGTGGAATAATAGGACTTGTGATAACATTAAGCGTAATAATGGGAATTAAAAATCTCAATCCGACGGTTGCAACCTCGGCGATACTCATTGCTCAGCTGTTAACTTCAGCGGCAATTGAAGCATTCGGGCTGTTCGGAACTCAGAGGCTTCCCTTTGCATGGCAGCATTTTTTAGGAATAGGTCTTATGATAGCAGGCGTATTCACCTTTAAAGCTGCCAGTTAATTGGCTCAATGTTGTTTTGAGTTAAAAATCTGTTGGTTTCCGAAAAGTGACGGCATCCGAAAAATCCGTTGTAAGCAGAAAGCGGACTGGGATGTGCGGCTTCAAGGATTTTGTGAGCCGGGTTGGTAATCAAGGCTTTTTTTGCACGGGCATTTCCTCCCCACAGGATGAAGACCATTGGTTTTTCACGCTCGTTTAAAAGAGAAATGATTTTGTCTGTAAAAATCTCCCAGCCTTTACCCTTGTGGCTGTTGGGAGCGGCTTCTCTTACCGTTAAAGTTGCGTTAAGAAGAAGAACACCCTGTTTTGCCCAGGCGGTAAGCTCACCGTGAGAGGGTTGGTCAATACCAAGGTCGCTTTTGATTTCTTTGTAAATGTTCTTAAGCGACGGAGGAGGCGTAACCCCTTTTAAAACAGAGAAGCACAAACCATGCGCCTGACCTTCGCCGTGGTACGGGTCCTGACCTAAAATAACAGCTTTAACATCGCTGTATGAGGTATATTTCAACGCATTGAAGATGTTGTGCATATCAGGATATATTTTCTTTGCGGAATATTCTTCTTTAAGAAATTCACGAAGCTTTAAATAGTAATCCTTTGCAAATTCTTCTTTAAGGAGTATATCCCATTCATTGTCAAGCTTAACCACAATGTCACCTCTACATAAAAAAGATAATAGATAATAAATAATAGATATTATTTTTTCGTTGTTATTATACAATAGTTTTGACAAGAATGCAATTATTGTATATAATAAACTTCAGTGGTGATTGACAGTGAAAAAGAGAGACATTAAAACAATATCCTTTGTTATATTTCTTGCGGCAATGTTACTGATGAGTTTTTTGCTGTATCCGCTTTTTAAAAATTTCGAAAGCGTTGACTCTCTTGCAAAAACCGTTGAGAGCTACGGCTTTCTCGGAATAGCAATTCTGTTTTTAACACAGATTTTCCAGGTGGTTGCGGCATTTATCCCCGGCGAGGTGATAGAATTTGCCGCAGGACTTCTCTACGGCGGCTTCGGCGGATTTTTAATCTGCATGGCGGGACTTTTCTGCGGACAGTTTTTGATTTTTAAAATGGTTTCCGTCTGGGGACAGAATCTTCTTGATTTAATACTTGATAAAAATTTTATAAAAAGATTCTCATTTTTAAAGGATACAGCGAAAGTAAAGCGAATAACTTTTATACTGTACTTTCTTCCTGCAACTCCAAAGGATCTGCTTACATATTTTATGCCCATTACAAGCATAAGTCTCAAGGAGTTTATGACAGTTTCGCTCATAGCAAGAGTGCCGTCGGTGCTTTCTTCAACAATCGCGGGAACAAGACTTACAAAGGGTGACGTAAAAGGCGCTGTAACAATTTATGTTGTCCTTGCAATTTTCGGCATAATCGGCGCACTTATTTATGATAAATTCTTTAAGAAGGATAAAAGAAATGGATGAAATTAAAACAATAGCCAACAATAAAAAGGCATATCACGATTATTTTATAAATGAAAAATTTGAAGCGGGCATTGAGCTTTTCGGAACAGAAATAAAGTCAATCCGTCAGGGCAAGGTTAACCTTAAGGACAGCTGGGTAAACATCAGGGACGGCGAGGCTTTTGTTATGGGAATGCACATAAGTCCTTACGAAAAGGGTAATATATTTAATAAGGACCCCATGCGCGTAAGAAAGCTTCTTCTTCACCGGCGCGAAATTGACAAGCTTTTCGGAGCGGTTTCCCGGGACGGATGCTCAATAGTTCCCACAACCCTTTATTTAAAGGGGTCAAGAGCAAAGCTTGAAATTGCTCTTGCAAAGGGTAAAAAGCTTTACGACAAGCGTGACGACGACGCCAAAAAGAGCGCACAGCGCGACATTGAAAGAGCCGTCCGCGGTAAATACTGACATTGACAAAATCATAAAAAAGTGCAATAATATCAAAGCAACTCTTGTTGCGATATATTTTGCTGAAGCAAAATTCGATATATGTCAGATTGCATCTGACATTCGATATATCCTCGCTTTGCCCGGATGCGATATGATACAAATCTCGTTGCCGAAAGGCAACATATCGAGTGTAACAACACATATCGGGTCACTTTTGACATATCTCAAATCTCACAAGAGATTTATATCGCTGCTGTGCAAAGCACAGCAATATACGGGGGCGTAAAGGTTTCGACGGGGATAAAGAAGGTAATGAAGCAGGTGGTTGTGGCGAGGCAACCTTAAAAATCGCAATTAAATTTAAACGCTAACAAAAATTTAGCTTACGCTGCCTAATTAAGGCTGCCGTCCTGCCTGTGATACCGTGGCACAAAGCAAGGGCGTCAACTACACGGTGAACGTGCGTGTGCAATGTCTTGAGCACACCATGAATAATCAGACTACCCGAGTTAAAGCTTTGTTTATGGAGCTTTAACAAGGGGAATTCTTAACCATAAACTAAACCTGTAGAAACATTATCGGACATATTTTCGGACAGGAGTTCGACTCTCCTCGCCTCCACCAGAAAATAACACCCGTAAGGGTGTTTATTTTTTGGTTAAAACATTAAGAAGAGAGTCGAACTCTATAGGCTCGAACGGTTAAACAAAACAGTCCGGTGAACTGTTTTGTCAGCGAGAGGTGCGAAGACGGGTACCGAATGGCAAAGCCATTGGGTCGACAAGCAGGCTGTGACCGCAGGGCACATGACTCTCCTCGCCTCCACCAGAAAAAGGGGCTGTCTCAATAAATCAAAACCCATGAATAATTATTCATCCTGTAG
>CAZMHL010000182.1:0-3894 GCA_964566065.1 uncultured Eubacteriales bacterium | reverse complement strand
CTTCGGTAAGGGTAATAACGTCGCCTGCATTATAGGTGTTTTCACCGTCTGTCCACTCAACAAAGGTGTATGTTCCTGATTTTGCGGTTTTTGCAGGTGTTACAAGTGTTAATTCCGTGTCTTTTGCATACTCTGTTTCGCCTGCTTCGTCGCAGTTTTCAAGAATAAGCTTCACCTTTTCAACAGATTCCTCCGGTTCAACAGGTGTTTCGGGTTCTTCCGGTTCAACAGATTCCTCGGTTTCCCTGTCAAGCAGTTTGTCTAAATCAATTTTCCATACGCTGTCTGTAGGATAAGCCCCTGAATTATTTCGGAAGAATACCGAGCCTGATTCAAAGGAAATGTAAGCATTATTGCCTACTATTGCCAAATCCTCACTGTAAGGAAGGGCTGTAACTGTTTTTTTGGTTGACAAGCTCTTTATCGGAACTTCTTTGTCACCGTCAAGAAGCATTGTTGCTTCAGCTGTAGGCTCTGTTGTGTCATATACATAAAGCTTACTTGCATATGCACCTGATGAACTTGAAAGAATAAGATAATCACCCGATACTGAACCGCCCTGAATTTTTTCCTCACTTACGTTATACATAACTTCAGGAATATAATCGTAAACATCGGTATTCTGGGTTTTATATTCAGCGGCAAAGCCGTTTGGCTGTGTCGGGTCAAGCTTATAGCCCCTCACCAGAGCAGGATATTCTTCACTTATTGGTATGTCATAGCTTGAATCTCCTGCTACATAGAAATTACCTACCCACAAATAACCGTCTGAGCAGTCAACATAGGAACATCCTCTGTTATTTTCGTTGGAAAGGTCGCCTATAGAAAGATTGATTTTTCCTTCTATGTACAGATTGCCTGTGTATCCGAGTTTATCAATGCTTTCAAGAGAAACTGTATACACATAGCATCCGTTTGTGATGTAAATATTATTTCCATCTACGGCAATTCCGCCCACATGGCCTGCATAAGCAGTTCCATCTTCATTCTTTAAGAAGTATTCCCCTACTGTTTCACCTGTTTTTCCGTCTATAACAGAAATTGCAGAGCTCTGGCTGTCTTTGAAATAACCTGAAAGGTAGAACTGATCTGTATCTTCGCGATACGCCACACCCTGAGGTACAATACCCTGATTAAGTCCGGGAATTATAAATGCCGCTTCTGACATATTGCAGAAGGTATTATATGTACTGCTTGGATTGTTGGCTTTTGAAAAAGTTTCCTGTTTAAGCTTAAAATTCTTTCCCGCTACATTTGCAAGCGGTGTAATCATATCACTTGCCCAGAGGAAAGCTCTGACTTTTCTCGTATCTGAAAGGGCTTCTGAAATGTCAACGGTGAACTTTCCGCTTTCGCCCTCTGACCCGTTAAGATCGTGTATTGAAGCATCAAAAAACTTGTTTCCATCATAAGATGCAACAATCAGCTTTGCGGAACCTGCCCCTGCAGTTGTTGTTACAACAGCATTGTTTTCGATTATTTCCACAGTTGATTTTGCATCATCAAATGAAATATCGGGATTACCGAGATCCTGTGTGCCATAAAGAGTCAAAGAATGATATTTGCTTGCTTCAAGATAGCCTGAAGCTTTCTGGAAGGTTGCCACGGTCGAGCCTGTAGACGTTATACCAAGAGCCATATAAAGGCATCCGTCATCCTGATTGTAACACTCATTAAGAGTAGCTGCCGTTAATTTGACAGAACAGGTTTTGTTATAAGTGTTGGAGCTTGTGGTATATGTGCCCGATGCTGATGCATCTGCAAGAACAGGAACTGCAAATTTATCATCGCCTGTCAATCCGTCCGTTGTTGCATCAGAAGCTTTTTCCCATTCATTCTTGTCTGACGGGAAAACGTAAACATTAACATCGCCCGCGAAAACTCTGTAGAAGGATATTTTCAAAGTAGATGAGGTGGTTTCGGAAAAATTCCATCCGTGTCCCACATTAATCTTAAAATACAACCATCTGGCAGCACTTTCGCTGTCTGTTGCAATTTGATAGCTGTCACTGAAGTTCTTTACAAAGGTCTGTGTTTCACCGTCTGTGGCAAGAATCCATTCCATACTGTTGGTTCTTGCTATGTTGATTGTTCCGTAGAAAGACTTTGAAGTTTCTGCCGCAAATACGGGAAGCCCCATTGTCAACACCATACAAACAACAAGAAGTAAGCTGATAATTTTTTTCATATTTTTCATATATTTTCCCTTTCTTATATTTCTACGATGCCAATGCCATCGCTGTTTACCGTTATTCTGGTTCCGTAGCTTTCAGACATTTTTGCATATCTTTCTATTATGCCTCTGTCTTTACATACTCTTGGATTTCCGAGTCTGTATCTCGGTTCTCCGAAGCCAAGCTCTATCGGAAGAAGCTCAAGCTTTGTAAGCTCGCCGTTTTCCATTTCAAAATATGGAATGACAGCCTCCATCATTCTCTTATCGGTAAGAAGTCCTACCGTATAGTTTCTTGAACGCTTGCGATAAATTTCGCAAAGAGGATCATCGGATGTAAGTCCGTATTTTTCATACATATCCTCAGGAGCAAAGGTAACGCTTTCATTATGAAGCATAAAATCACCAAGAGAATAGAAAATCGGTCTGTTTTTGTAAATTTCAAGAGGTCTTAAAAGATGAGGTCCGTGACCTAAAACTGCGTGCGCACCCATATCAATACAACGGTGAGCAAATTCTTCTAAAAATTCAGACGGATTTTCTTTTTCAGCACCCGTAAGCTCGTGGCTGTGGATGCTTATAAGAATATAGTCAGCCTGGGATTTTGCCTCTATAATGCTCTGCTCTAAACGTGCCATATCTTTTTCGTTAAGAGTTGCATGGTACTTTGTTTTATCACCAAGACAAAATTTTATCATTCTGCCGAGCTCAACAGTTTCGTTGTTCTCCTTAAGGGGAGTGTAGCCCTCTGCACGGGAAATTCTTATGCCGTCATTAACACCGCTGACTTCCGAAATTTCATTTAAAACATCAAACTGTTCTTTGGTAACCTCTATGTACTTATTTGTTCTTAAGGCATTTACGCCGGGACGTCCGGGAATTCTTCTTGACTGTCTTCCTGCCATTGCAGAATCGCCCGCAATGGATGAAGCCATTGAAATAAGGGCAACCCTTGCATTTTTAGTATCAAGATATGCAGGTGCTGCAGCATCGTCAAGATTCATACCTACACCCGAATGAACAAAGTTTGTGCTTTTAAGGGCATCCAATGTGGAAATAAGTCCGCCGTAGCCCCAGTCAAAGGTATGGTTATTTGCAAAAGTCATCATATTAAAACCGTATTCTTTGGCAATGTTCAATGAACGGGGGTCAGAGTTATGAAAGGATCCTCCGTTGAACTGATTGCCCCAGATACCCTCGCGGTAAATGATAGATTCAAAATTAAAGAATCTCGCATCTCCCTTTTTTATATATTCACTGACTTCTTTAAATCCGTCATATTCGGTGGAAATAACCCTCTGAATGAGCATATCTCCCGCCGCCGTAAATTTAACTTTTGGCAAATTCATATTTTCCCCTCGTTTCAGAATTTTCTGTGCCGCTCATTTTTCTTCTTTTTTGTAACCTTTATACAAATGAACAATATTAAGGTCTTCCACCATATCAAGTCCGTGAGAACCGCTGTTTTCGTCAATTTCGTGACAGCCGTGGTCCATTGCAAAACCAACAAGTGTATTGTGGTTCTTCCAGTGTTCCTTTATCATTTCAGAGAACATTGAAAAGGTTCTGCAGTTTGCCTTGATTTCAGAAAGAGCCTCTACGCTTTCAGGTCCTGTTTTGTGCATTCTTGCATCATAATTGCCGTTGTATACAACATAAAAATCATATTTATCCTCAAGAATAAGCTGAGCCGCCTTTGCATTTACCTCTTCAAAGGTAGG
>CAZMHL010000181.1:0-3933 GCA_964566065.1 uncultured Eubacteriales bacterium | reverse complement strand
CCTGATATCTTTCCTTGCCTGCCGGCAGGATGGCTTCAAACTTCGCAATAAATTGCTCGTTTTCAGCTCACAGGGATCTTTTGCTGTGAAACCCTGCCACCGGCAGCTTTTCAAGAGCAAAACTGAAGATCCACCACCAAAACAGAACGATTTAGATGACATATCTAGAGCGTTCTGTTTTTTGTGTTTATAAATAATTTTACATTTGACTTCGGTAAGCTTTTTTGTATTGTGATGGTGTTTGCGAGAAATGCTTTTTAAAGCATCGGCAAAATGTGTTAAGAGAATTATAGCCGGAATCATAGGCTATTTCTGTAAGGCTTTTTTCAGTTGTCCGTATTTGAGAAGCAGCATATTCAGAACGTACGTTGCCCAAATATGTTTTAAACGGGATTTTAAGCCTATCACAAAACAGATGTGCTATGTATGAGGGATGATACCCAAATACTTTAGCAATATGGTTGATAGTTAGTTCTTCTTTAAAATTTGCATCTATATAAGCTACAATTTTTGACGGTAATTCTAAATTTCCTTCCATTGGTACCAATTCAAGTACACTCAACAGGTTAGATAGTATTATATAAGTCCAACCAATCATTTCAATATCGTTATTTTTCGATGTGATTTTTCTAAAGGCAAGGGCGGTGTTTTCCGAAATCATGCTTGCATCGATAAATGGATTACGAGGATATTTTGTGATTATATCCGGCAGGTTTTCAGCTAATAGCTTGGTGTTACAAATTACTGCCACAATTTCAGTAGGTTCATTGCATAATGAGTCATATTTTATATATTCATGTATTGTGGTGGGGAAAATTGCAATAGCATCCCCTTTTTTTAATGTATAAATTTTCTCTCCAACTCTTACATTTTGCATTCCCGAAATACAAAATGCTATTTCCAGATAAGTGTGAAAATGTGCAGGAAAGTTATAAGTTTTTTTTGCATGAGATATAAAAATATTTTTTTGTCTTACTTCAAAATATGGGTTCATAATAATTCCTCCCAATCTTTTAATAACAGAATTATAACATAAATAGTTGAATATTTGCAACATAATAGCATATTTTGGTGAATAATTTACAACATTATGGTTTGAAACAGATTCTGTATATGATATAATCAAGAAAAGGAGTGATTTCATATATGGAAAAATGGGCAAGAATTAAGTATCAGCCGTGTTTGCCATTGGGCGACAACAATTCAAAAATAACAGGGTGTGAAAAACACATACAGCTTTCAAGAGAGGCTGCCTGCGAGGGTATGGTATTGCTCAAAAACAATGACAACATTTTGCCTTTAAAAAAAGGAACAAAGGTTGCAATATTTGGTAAAGCGCAGATAGACTATGTTAAAGGGGGCGGCGGTTCCGGTATTGTATATTGCGAGTATGTGCGTAATATATATGAAGGCTTGAAACTAAAAACTGATGTAGAGATATTTGATTCCTTATCACTTTATTATAAGGATTATGTTGAAACAGCATATAAAAACGGTGAACAAAACGGCAGATTGACAGAAGCGGAAATTCCTGATGAATTGGTGAAATCTGCTGCAAGGTTTACCGATACAGCAATTATTGCAATAAATCGCTTTTCCGGCGAAGGTTGGGACAGAAAAGGCGATGGTACAGACCCGTACTTTGAGCTTAGTGTTCAGGAAAAAAATATGGTAAACAACGTATGTGACAATTTTGATAAAGTTATTGTCCTTTTAAATACGGGTGCTATGATAGATACTTCGTGGTTTGCAGATAATGACAAAATACAGGCTGCTGTTATGGTTTGGCAGGGAGGTATGGAAGGCGGACTTGCTGTTGCTGATATCTTAACGGGAGAAGTAACTCCATCAGGTAAGCTGGTAGACACTTGTGCAATATCTTTGGCTGATTACCCTTCGTCAGAGGGCTTTCACGAATCTGATGACTATGTAAAATATACCGAAGACATTTTTGTTGGATACAGATATTTTGAAACCGTTCCGGGAATGAAGGATAGGGTTGTATATCCATTTGGATACGGACTTTCATACACAAAATTTGAAATTAAAAACACATTAGCACATACAGTTGGCAATAGGATATTGGTAAGTACAGAAGTTAAAAACATCGGAGAATATTGCGGTAAAGAGGTTGTACAGGTTTATTACGGTGCTCCTGAAGGAAAAATCACAAAGCCTGCACGCGAGCTTTGCGCTTTTACGAAAACAAAGCTACTTGCTCCAGGCGAAAGCGAAACTTTGATAATGAACTTTGATATTAATGATATGGCATCTTATGATGATATGGGCGATATAGAAAAATCTGCTTATGTAATGGAAACAGGAGAATACAAAATATATGTAGGCAACAGTGTTCGTGATGCAAAAGAGATTGATTTTAAATACAAGCTTGAAGAAAATAAGATTTGCCAGAAGCTTACAGAATACTGCAAACCTACAAAGCTTGGTAAAAGATTAACTGCAACAGGTGAATATATTGATGTGCCTGATGATGATTATACTCCAAAAACTTTTGCTTGTACCTATGAATGTGACACCAAAATCCCTGCAGAGGATGATGTAAAAAAGCAGCTTATAGATGTAGTAAACGGCGAAGTATCACTTGATGACTTTGTTGCACAGCTTAGCGATTATGAGCTTTTGAGCTTGCTGGTGGGGCAGAAAAATACAGGTGTTGCCAACAGTGACGGCATGGGTAATCTACCTAAATATGGTATTCCGTCTCCAATGACCGTGGATGGACCAGCAGGTGTACGCATTAGGCCTAACACTGGAATTACAACAACCGCATTCCCGGTAGCAACAATGCTTGCTTGCACATGGAATGCTGATATTCTTGAAAGAATAGGCGTTACTGGTGCTCTTGAAGCAAAGGAGAATAATCTCTCTATGTGGCTGACTCCTGCCCTTAATATTCACAGAAGTCCGCTTTGTGGAAGAAACTTTGAATACTATTCTGAGGATCCGTTCGTATCAGGCAAAATGGCTGCTGCAATGGTAAGAGGTATTCAGTCTCAAAGAATTGTTGCAACACCAAAGCATTTTGCCTGCAACAATAAAGAAACTAATCGTGAAGAATCGAATTCAATTTTATCGGAAAGAGCGCTGCGAGAGATTTATCTTAAAGGATTTGAGATTTGTGTTAAAGAAAGCGATCCTAAGCTTATCATGACGGCATTTAACATTATTAACAATGTGCGTGCATCCGAAAATACAGAATTGATTACAGGAATTTTAAGAGGTGAATGGGGATATAAAGGACTTGTAACAACGGATTGGCATAATACTGCCGAAAAAAGTGCCGAAGTTAAAGCCGGTAATGATATCCGTATGCCTTCTGATTCAAATGACAAGAAATATAACTATATAGATACAATTTCTGTTAAAAACACAAGAAATGAACTTGCGATATGCGTAAAGAGATTGCTTGAAATGATTTTGTGGCTCGAATAGAATGTAAAACAGTGGCATCTATTTTTTTTGTTGGTGTTATTTAAATCAGAGGGACTCGAACCCGAGAGGGCACGAGCCGTTAATAAAACGATTGATAATCGTTTTTAGGTGAGTGGTGCGAAGTCCGGTACCGAAATGCAGAGCATTTGGGTGGACGAGCAAGTCGGATGCGAAGCATACGAGTCGAGTCCCTGATATCTTTCCTTGCCTGCCGGCAGGATGGCTTCAAACTTCGCAATAAATTGTTCGTTTTCAGCTCACAGGGACCTTTTGCTCTTGAAAACTTGCCACCGGCAGCTTTTCAAGAGCAAAACTGAAGATCCACCAGAAAAAAGCATCGACTTTAGAGGCGTACTCCAAAGGACAGTAAAAAGAATGATGAAATTTTGTTTATTTTTTCATCATTCTTTTTTGCTTTTACATAAAGATTTTCTAACGAAATCGTGAGATTGATTGACTTTTTGCTGTTTATATGCTATA
>CAZMHL010000180.1:0-3936 GCA_964566065.1 uncultured Eubacteriales bacterium | reverse complement strand
CTTTAAGAAAATCCACTGTGTCCACTTATAATAGTTAGGGTCGGTTGTGTTTATTTCTCTTGACCAGTCAAAAGAAAAACCGATTGATTTAAGCTGTCTTTTGAAGTTTGCAACGTTCTGCTCTGTTACAACTCTCGGATGAACCTTGTTTTTAATTGCAAAGTTTTCTGTAGGAAGTCCGAAAGCGTCCCATCCCATAGGATAAAGAACGTTATAGCCTTCCATTCTTTTTTTTCTTGAAACAATGTCAAGAGCGGTATAGCTTCTGGGATGTCCGACGTGAAGTCCGTAGCCTGACGGATAGGGAAATTCAACAAGACCGAAAAATTTCGGCTTTGAATAGTCTGTACCTACCTTAAAGGTTTCGTTATCGTCCCAGTATTTTTGCCACTTTTTTTCAATTTCTGAAAAATTGTAATCCATTTATATTACGCCTCCTCGAGCATATTTTCTATATCAATCTGTTTAGCATCTGTCCAGAGTCTTTCAAGGCTGTAGAAAGCACGTGAATCGCCAAGGAACAAATGAACAATAACATTTCCGTAATCAAGAAGAATCCAGGCATTGCTGTCAAAACCCTCTTTTGCATGGCATTTAACTTCGACCTTGTCAAGCTCAAACTCAACCTCGTTTGCAAGAGCCTTTAAAAGTGTTGTGTTAGATGCGGTTGCAATAACAAAATAGTCGGAAATAACCGTAAGTTCGTCAATTCCGAGCACCTGAATATCTGTCGCTTTTTTCTTGTCTAAAGTTTTTACAATAATTTCAAGAATTTTCTGTGTATCCATTTTATCACCCTTTTTCTATCCTTTAATTGTATCATATAATCATTATTTTATCAAGAAATTTCTTGCTTTAACCGTGCCGGGATAAATTTTTGCGGATTTTTTAACAAGATGCTTTAAAGTTGAGTCAATTGCAAGAACAACTGCCCTGTCAATATCTTCAAAAGCAAGGCGTCTTATCTCTTCAACACCATCAAAATCCCTGCTCTCTTCAATCATATCCGCAATGAAAATTATTTTTGTAAGAAGTGACATATTTTCTTTGCCAACAGTGTGATAAAAGCAGGCATCAAAAACTTCATCGGATATGTCAAAATGTTTTTTTGCAAGCATTGCCCCTGCAGGTCCGTGAAGAAGATTTTTCGATTCTCTTACCATAGGCTCAAGGTCAAGACATTTGGTAATCTCACTCATTTCTTCGAGCGGAAGCTCCTTCGCACAGTCGTGTAAAAGCCCAGCAACGTAAGCGCTGTGCCTGTCAGCTTTGTAATGGTCCGCGAGCTTTTCTGCACACTTCGCAACACCTTTTGAATGGTCAAATCTTTTTGCTGATAACCTTTCTTTACTGAAACTCTCGATTTCATGCACTTTTTACACCCACCCGTACAGTTTGTTTTCTTTAATATAGGTAAGAACTTTTTCCGGTATGTACCTTAAAAGCTCCTCCTCGTCTTTTGAATTTCTTATAGCCGTTGAGCTTATGTCGGGAGTTTTAATGTTAATAAATTCAACATTCATTGAATAATCCGAAATCTGCTTTTCGGCTTTTTCTTTGTACTCTTTGTCATTGAATGAATTTTCTCTGTCAATAGTAAGAAACTTGTAGTTTCTCATCATATCCTCTGCTCTGTACCACCTTGGCAAATCAAGAAGCATATCCGCACCTGTAATAAAATAAAGGTCGTCATACTCCTTTTCAAGCTGCTCCATTGTGTCAATAGTGTAGCTGATGCCCTCGCGTTTAAGCTCAATGTCGCAGGGAATAAGCCCCTTCTCGCCTTCAAGGGCAAGACAAAGCATATTGTATCTGTGCTCTGCCTTAACAGCATTTTGCTTTCTTGTGTAAGGCGTGCCGGGAGCAATGTATAAAATTTTATCAACAATACCCATTTCAATGAGCTTTCTGCCCATTTCAATATGTCCGAAATGGATAGGATCAAATGTCCCGCCGAGTATTCCAATACGCATAGGTATTCCCCTCAGAAATAATTAATAATTAATAATGAATAGTTAATAATTGTGGTGCAAATTCCTCATTGCGGAATTTGTTTTTATTTAAATCAAACAAAAGTTTGTAGGGAACGACCACGGGGCGTTCCGCGTTAAATTTACACGGCGTGTCGTGTCGCCACGCCCTACTATTCATCATTCATTAACCACAATGCCCACAAGGGCGTTGTGGTTAATACATAAACTCAAACTCAATATCAAGAAGTCTTACCATATCTCCCTCTTTGATGCCTTTTTCTTCAAGGGCTTTTATGATGCCCTTTTTCTGGAGGCAGTTCTGGAAGTAGGAAAGGGATTCGTTGTCTTCAAAGTTTACGCTGTTAATAAGCTTTTTAACGTAAGGTCCTTCAACAACGTAGTATTCGTTATCGCGCTTAACAGTGAACTCTTCCTCGTTTTCAAACTTGTAAAGCTCTCTGCTGTCTGCTTCCTCAATAACTGTTTCAACAATGGGAATTTCCTTAAGCTTTGTTGCAGCAAAAGCCACAAGCTCGCGGACTCCCTTTTTGGTTGCCGCCGAAATTTCAAAAAGCTCGAGTCCCATTTCTGCGATTTTTTCTTTGAATTTTTCGTAATTTTCGGGGTCTGTAATAATATCTGTTTTGTTTGCCGCAACAATCTGTACGCGGTCAGACAAATCCTGCTTGTAGTTTTTAAGTTCGCCGTTGATAATGTCAAAATCTTCACAGGGGTTTCTGCCCTCAATACCCGAAACGTCAACAACGTGAATTAAAAGTCTTGTTCTTTCTATGTGTCTTAAAAATTCATGACCAAGACCAACACCCTCCGATGCGCCCTCGATAAGACCGGGAATATCTGCGGCAACAAAGCTGTTTCCGTCACCTGCATCAACAACGCCAAGGTTTGGAGTAATGGTCGTGAAATGATAATTTGCGATTTTAGGCTTTGCGTCGGAAATAACTGACAAAAGTGTGGATTTTCCAACGTTGGGGAAGCCGATAAGTCCCACATCTGCAAGAAGCTTAAGCTCAAGCTCAAGCTCTTTTACCTCGCCCTCAAGACCAACTCTTGCAAATTTCGGAGCCTGTCTTACAGCTGTGGCAAAGTGTGTGTTTCCCCATCCGCCTGTTCCGCCTTTTGCGGCAACAAAGCGTGAATCTTTTTTGTTAAGGTCGGCAATAATTCTGCCGTTTTCCTTGATTATGGTGCCCATCGGAACCTTTAAAACAATGTCGGCACCGTTTTTGCCGTGACATCTTTTTGCTTTTCCGTCTTCGCCGTTTTCGGCAGAATATTTTTTCTTGTATTTAAAATCAAGAAGTGTGGAAAGATTGGAATCGGTAACAAAAACAACGCTGCCGCCGTGTCCGCCGTCACCGCCGTCGGGACCGCCCGAAGCAACGTACTTTTCTCTGTGAAAAGACATACTTCCGCATCCGCCGTTTCCTGATTTAACTGTAATTTTCGCTCTGTCTGCAAACACAGTAGGATTACCTCCTTTTTAAAGTTTGTGTGAATGTTAAAATTGCCCTGAACACTTCGTTATGAACAAACCTCACCTAACTCGCTGTACCATCGTACAGCTTCGGGTTTCCAAAAGCGAGGAACTCGCTTTTGCTCGGATTTTTCATTCAGAACAAATTTTCCTATTCACCTGTGATGAGTAACACGGGACGATGTGGGCATCGTCCTCTACGTCGTTATGAACATTTTTCCTGTTCGAATAAAATTAATACGTTTAATAAGCAGAAACGGGGTTGTAAATCTTACAACCCCGTTAAAGTTACTAATTATTCAGCTGCGTAAACGCTAACCTGTTTTTTGTCTTTACCTTTTCTTTCGAATTTAACGTGACCGTTAACCAATGCGAAAAGTGTATCGTCGCCGCCTTTTTTAACGTTAAGACCGGGATGGATTTTTGTTCCTCTCTGTCTAACAAGGATATTGCCGGCTAAAACAT
>CAZMHL010000179.1:0-3969 GCA_964566065.1 uncultured Eubacteriales bacterium | reverse complement strand
GGCAACCCTTTGACAGACCGTCAATAACTATACTGTTTTATTGAGGACCGTCTTTCGAGTGCTTTTTTTAATAAAACAAAGTCGGCAAAGCCGACTTTGAACTGCAACTATTCATTAATCTCTATCCATGTGTGTTTGATGTTTACTCTTGCACCGCCGTGTGCATACTGCTCGGAGTACTGAACAAGCATTCGCTCAATTCCGTCATTTCCCACAATGTTTAAATTGTTTGAGTAATAGCAGCCGCCTCTTGGTTTTCCGTCTAAAAGGGTGGAGACAATTGTACCTTCGCTCCAGTTAATCGCATCCTTGGAATAGTAGAAAACAAAATTAACACCGTTTTCGCTTCTTGCGTGGAGAATGTAATATCCGTTTAAATATCCGACCTGCGGATTTCTTGCAATTTTGTCAACCTTTGACTTGAAGGGTTCGTCCCAGGTTTTGCCCATATCCTTGCTTATAAGACAGGTCAGATTGTATTCATCGGGCTTGCTGTAGCTGTAGAAAACAATGCTGTTGTCTTGGCGTATAATAAAGTTTCCGTAGGCATGACCCAAAGTGTTAAAAGGGATTTCGCTTAAAAGCTCAAAGCTTTTGCCGTTATCCTTGCTTATAAACATTTTGTAAAAAACGTTTTCTTCTTCGCAGATAAAGCCTTTTTCCGTTGAGTGGCAGAATTCAAGAACGTAAATTTTTCCGTCTTTGTAAGCCGCATCATAAATTCTTCCCCTGCCGCCGCAGAAGTCATAAGGCTCAGACCAGGTAAGACCGTTGTCACGGCTTAAAAGATAAACGGGAACATCGTAAGGCTCAAAAGCGGCACCCATATTTTTAAGGCAGAAAAGAACAACGGTTCCGTCGTCGCAAACAACCGCTTTTTCACAACCGATAAAGTGCTTTTCCTCAAGAAAACAGCCGTATGAGTATTTAAGGATTTCAGGCTCGCCCCAGGTTAAGCCTCTGTCTTTGGAACGCTTGTATTCAACCCACCCTTTCATTGTGTGTCCCAGGGCATGTTCGCCCGAACAGTTGGAGTAAAAAGCTAAAATGTCGCCGTTTTTACATTCAACCATTGCGTGACCCAGATGTCCGCTTCTTAATTTTTCCTGATGATTCACAAACAATTCATCTTCAAATGTTATTGTGGGATTGTCTTTTGAAATATATTTCATAAATTTTACCTCATCCGTTTTTTCTAAAAGTATCATAAATCAGTTTTAAAGTCAATATCAATGCAGAAATTGAAATAAACTTTGCAGTTTTGGAAATAGAAAAGGAGGTGAAATTTTTACACCTCCTTTGAAGTTTATGGTAAATTGCGTTTTTCTTTTTTGAATACTATTGAAAACATTATCATATGCATAAAAAAGGTTCCGAGCCAGGAAAGGGGATAGCATAAGAACAGCGACTCAAAGGTGCCGAACACTTTAAATGCCGTAAGAACCCATACAATTCGTATTCCGCAGACCCCTATAATTGAGGTTATCATATTTAAAAGAGAGGCACCCATACCGCGAAGAGCTCCGCTCATTATATTCATAAAGCCTAAAAGTCCGTATGTGTAACCCAGAACATTCAGCTTTCTTACACCCATTTCAATGGCATTGGGATTGTCGGGAATATAAAAAACTATAAGTGTTTTTCCCAGGAAGAAGGTTATTACAGACTGAATTGCCCAGATACCGACCACATATGTCATACATATAAAAATTGTTTTTTTAATGCGGTCAAGCTTTTGGGCTCCGAAATTCTGACTTGAAAAAACAAGTGATGACTGATAAAGGCTGTTGACCGTAACATTGTAAAATTCTGCAACGCTTGCCTCTGCTGAGCTGCCTGCAATTGCCGCAGCTCCGAAGCTGTTGATGCTCGACTGGACAAGCAGGTTTGAAATGGAGAAAATTGAGCTCTGTATTCCCGAAGGAAGACCAAGCGTAAGTATTTTTATAAAAGGTTGCTTGTGAAGACGTATTTTTTTAATAGAAATTCTTGTTTCGTCCTTTTCATTACAGAGAATATAAAGTATTGCAATTGCAGTGAAAATCTGCGAAATAACCGTTGCAATCGCAACACCGCCTGCCGTCATTTTAAAAATGCAAACAAATAAAAGGTTTAAAGCAACGTTGATAATTCCCGATGCGGTTACAATGTAAAGAGCTCTTTTGGTGTCACCCTTTGCCCTCAGAATTCCTGCTCCGAAATTGTAAATCAGGGAAGGAATAAAACCAACCGAAACAATTCTTAAATATGTAAGAGCTTCGGGCATAACGTTTTCGGGAACACCAATAAGGTTTAAGAAATTTTTAGAGAAGCAAAGGCAGATTAAAGAAACAAGCAGACCGCCGTAAATTGCAACGGCTATAGTGGTGTGGGATGCTTTTTTTATCTGCTCTTTGTTGTTTGCGCCGATTGTCTGTCCGAGAAGAATTGTTGCTCCGGCAGAAAGACCTAAAATAAAGTTGAGAAACAGATTAACAAGAGAAGTGCAGGTGCCGACGCCTGCCAGAGCATTTTCTCCTGCATATCTGCCGACAATTATAACGTCTGCTGCGCTGTATAAATGCTGAAGAACAGCTGTCAGCATATAAACCAATGAAAATTTCAAAATTTTGCCCCAAAGGGGACCGTTGACCATATCAACACTGTTTGACTTACTCAAAACGCTCACCTCTTTTACCATTATAGCACAGGGGACGAATGTGTACATAGACAACTTACAACAATATGGATTTTTCACAACAAAAATGTCAGTCGGGGTTGAACTTGAGTTTTTTGTATGCTAGAATATAAGCGGATTTTAAGGAATCTGAGGTGGAAAAGGTGCTTAATAACATAGAAAACTTAAAAATAACAAGCGTTAACAAAAGAACAACAAAAAACAGAACAACGCCCATAAAATATGAAAGCAATGCTTTTATACTGCGTCTTTCGGGGGGCGTGCGCTACGAAGTAGGGGGTTCTTATTATGATGTTAACGCAGGAGAGGTTATATTTATGCCGGAGGGGATGTGTGAAAGCTTAATAACTCTCACCGATGAGCCCAGTTGGTATGTTTCTTTGAGGTTTGAGGCAGATACAGAAGATGCAAAGCCTGAGATTTATTCTCTTGAGGGCTTTACGGATGCGGAAGAGCTTGAAAACAACCTTGCGGATTTGTGGAATTTCGGCGGTAAGGCGGAGCATTACAAATGCTATTCAGTTTTATATAACCTTATGGCGTATGCGGAAAACCAGAAAAACCTTAACTATGCCGATAAAAAGAAAACAAATATAATAGCTCCCGCAGTTTCATATCTTAAAAAACACATTTATGACTGCAACCTGAAAATTGAAACACTTATCAGTCTTTGCGGTATATCGGGAACCTATTTTCAGAACATTTTTCAGGCAAATTACGGGGTGAGTCCGCAAAAATATATTCTTGGAAAAAGACTTTCCCATGCCAAAGCAATAATAGACAGCGGCGATTTTGACACTGTTTCGGAAATTGCTGCATCCGTCGGCTACAGCGACCCTCTGTATTTCAGCCGCGCCTTTAAAAAGAAATACGGTCTTTCGCCAATGGGGTATGTGAAGAGGTGATGGTATACAGCCTTTGGCTGATGATATACCATCGCTTTTGCAATGGATAAAAGCCCGGAGGGCAAGAACCGACAAAAGGCTTAGAGGAGCGGGCTTTTGTCGGAAGAGGAGCAACAACGGAGAATATGAGAAAATACTAAAAGGATTTTCGAATGAAACGGAGTTAGTTGCGACGTGTTGACGGGAGAGAAAGCTTTTTCAAAGCTTTCCGTACTCATCGACCGAAGCCTGTGGCTTCAGTACCCGATTCGTACCACTTGCCTAAAAATGATTATCAATCGTTTTTTTAACGGCAAGTGCCCTCTCAGGGTTCGATTCCCTGTAATTTAAAAAACAAAAGGGGCTGTCTCAATAAATCAAAACCCATGAATAATTATTCATCCTGTA
>CAZMHL010000178.1:0-4064 GCA_964566065.1 uncultured Eubacteriales bacterium | reverse complement strand
AACCAATTCGTACAATGTAGGGCAGGGGCTTGCTCCTGCCGAAAAAGACGGAACGGACTTGCTCGTTCCCTACAAGTTGTGGCACATTGAACGAAATGAGCACGAACTCTATAAACATTATAAATGATGTTGCCTTCATCAAATAAAAAATTTACAACAAAGAAAACTCTCAAATTTGAGAGTTTTCTTTGTTGTAAATACTATAAGTTTTATATAGCCTTATATATACTTATTCCGACCTTTTGGCGTTCCGGACTTTTTTTGCATCCCCTTTTTTTATAACACAGGAAATTGCTCGCTGTGCGAGAAATTCAGCTTGTTTCATAAAAGTGTACCTCTATCCCCTCAAGATTAGGGGGCGATGATTGCCTGTGGCAATCGCTTATCGCCGACCGAACCGACAGGTGAGACCAGGGGAGTTGAAGTGTTTTATTAAACACTTTTTTACCACAAAGCTTTTTCTGAAAGCTCTGAAATGTCGCCGTCTTTGAAGCCTGCGACGGAGAGATATTTTTCAACGGTTTTTCGTACGTCAACGTAGCCGTTATGGTCGTCGGAGCCGTAGGTTACGGGAATTCCCATTTCAAAAAGCTCTCTTAAAAATTCTGCATACTGTCTGCGGAATTTTTCCGTTGCATTTTCGTGCCAGAAGAAGTGAGAGTTGCATTCAACGTATTTTCCGTTTTCTTTTAATGCCGCCGCAATATCCATATTCATCGAACGGGGAATAACGGAAAAATCTTCATACCAGATGCTTTTGCCGTGATACCAGGGATGACCTAAAATTGTAACTCTTTCGTCGCAGGCAAGGTACATCTGCTGACGGTACCATTCTTTTATGCTTGCATCAAGGTCGGTTTTAAGATTTTTTGCATCCGGGACATCAACTCTCCAGTGTGCCGCTCCGATTGCATAGCGTATGCCAAGAGCTTTAAGCTCCTCTTTTGTGCAGGCAAGCTCAATCTCAAAAGGTTCTGCAAGAGTTGGTGCAACATACCCTTCTCTTGTACCTGTTTTCTTTATGTAATCAAATTCGGGCTTTTCAATAGGAGTAAGTTCAACACCAAGAACCATAAAAGGGTATTTATTCTGAAGCTCCTTAACCCCTTTTACAGAATTGTGCAAATCACCAATGAATTTTTCGTCATTAAAATTTGCATGGTCTGTAATACCAACAAAACGAACTCCCTGACTGATTGCGTTTTCTGCAATAGTTTCAAGAGGTGTTTTTGCGTCATAGGAATGTTCGCTGTGAATATGCCAGTCTGAATGTATCATAATAATTCTCCTTTATAGTCTGATAACAAGGGCATTATAGCACACGAATTTTCCCGTTTCAAGATGTTTAGAAAAAATGCGAAAATTTTACATAAAATATGTACTTTTTTGCAAAAACGTGTTAAAATAGTAATGTTGTTCCGGAGGTGATAATATGACAACAAAAATTGACTGCCATACGCACATTGTCACAAAAGAGATTAAAGAGGATTACTTCAAAAAGACTGACAACTATGCACTTGTTATGGGATTTCTTGATAAGTTTTCAATTATGAAAGACGACTCATTTAACACAGTTAACAGCGATAACAGACTCTTTTTATGTCCTTGCGTGGACATACAAAAGTCCATTCCTCCACAACTTGAAGAGATAGAAAAAATGCTTGATAAAACGAGAATTGTGGGACTTAAAATTTATCTTACATATCAGAAAGGAAGAGCGGACGACGAAAAGCTTCTTCCCGTTTACGAGTTTGCCTCAAAGCACAATCTGTCTGTAACCTATCACAACGGACTTTGTTCCCTTGTGCTTCCCTCAGAAAATGACCTAGAGGGTTCAAATGCTGTTTACGTAAAAAATGTGGCTGAAAAATATCCAAATGTTAATTTTATTGTTGCTCATATGGACGACCCAAGATATGATGAATGTATTCGGGTAATTCACGGCATGGAAAATATGTTCACCGACTTTTCGGGAGCATACGAGCCGGGAACAAAAGAAGATAATAATATGGATTGGGCAATTGAAACCTTTGCTCACGCAATTAATCAGTATCCCGATACATACAAGCAGATTCTGTACGGAACAGATTTCTGTCCGCCGATAAATTTAAGTGCCATTGATGAATATGACTATACTATTAAGAAAATTTTCACTCCCGACAAGTTTGAGGACATTTACTTCAACAATGCCTTAAGAGCGTTCCCAAGACTTAAGGAGTACATAAAGAAAGGATAAACCAATGGAAAAAATTAAAAGCTTTTTAAAATCGTTTACACTTTATCAGAGAATATTTCTTACTGCAGTTGTATTGCTTACTGCAGGATTTGTAATCTTTTTTCCCGATCAGATGCTTGAAGAAGATTATATGAAATCCGGTCTTTTGATTGTTTGTGCAATCATCAGCGTAATATCAAACCCCCTTTGCGAGCTTCTTATTTCAAAGCAGAGCAAATGGAACTTTGTAATTGACTTCTTCCTTATTGAAGTACCTGAACTTGTTATTTGTCTTTATTTCAAATGGTACGCAATCGCAGTTACCATTATGCTCTTCTGGATGGTTATTGACGTTATAAGCTTTGTTCGCTGGAACAAGCATCCCGATAATGAAGATGAAAACCTTACAGTTGTAAAACGCCTTAAACCCTGGCAGTCACTTCTTGTAGTTGTTGGTATTGCGGCATTTGGTATCATTGTGGGAAGACTTCTTCAGTTTATCCCCGGCGCATCGGATACTTATCTTGATGCTTTCGCATCAGCTGTTGGTATGGCAAACGGAATACTTCTTCTTTTAAGATACAGCGAACAGTGGATTGCATGGATGATTACAACTGTTATTTATCTTGCTATGGATGTTTCGGCAGGCGCATACATTCTGATTATCGGTGATATGGCGATGCTTATCAACACAATTTACGGTATTGTTAAATGGTATATTTACACTAAAAATCATCAGAAATAAAAAAAAGAATCCTTTTGCCGAGTGTCCTTGAGAACACTTGGCAAAAGGTTTTTTTTAATAGTTATTCTTATTTTTTTCGTTTTTATTGTTATTCTGATTATTTTTGTTATCGTTTTTGTTATTGTTCTGCTGATTGTTTTGATTGTTTTTGTTGTTTTTGTTATCCATTTTATGTTCCTCCAAAAAAAATAATAGTGACATCAAGCGACATCACTATTATTATTTACACAAAATAAAAAATTATTTAAGAGATGAAAGAATTTTTTCAACTGCTTCTTCGTCACCCATTTCAGGCATTTCAACGTTATCGTAAAGTTTCCACACCTCGCTGTGACAGGCTGTTTCACCGCAGTCAATTTTCGTTAAAGGTGCAAGTGTTTCACATTCAAGAATTCCTCTGTCTGAATAGGTTTCAAAATTTACACCAAAATCGGGGTAAGTTTTTTCTTTTTCAAATGCAAACTGTTTTTCAAAAAGCATATTGTTTATAAAATAGTATGCTCTTTCTTCTTTCTGCATTATTCCTATTTTTGTTGATTTTTCAGCCTTGCTGTCGGGCTTTAACATTATGTAGTTTTCACCGAAATAATATCTTTTGTCGTTTAATTTTGTATATGGCCAGAGAACAAGTGCAGAATTGGGAAGAAGTCCCGTAGGTTCTTTCGGCACGGGCATTACTTCAATTCCTCCATGCTTTAAAACGGTTATTGCCCAGGGAGCAAGTTCAATTGCCCAGGCATTTCTGTTTGTAATTCTATGATATATTTCAACCTCTGCCTTGTTTTCCCTTAAAACAATTTCCGTTTCGTGCCGGGTATTTACAAAAGGCATTGCCGGAGTTTTGAAAATTGCACCGTTTGGTGTTTTTTCTACCTCAACCTTTTCGTTTGCGGGGATTACCGTTCTTACTTTTCTTTCGGGAGATTCCCAGAGTCTGTGACCGCCGTAATTATCCCAGTAAGCACCTTTTATTCCATAATTTTTTTCAATTAAAGGATTTGTGTTTTTAAGTTTCATTTCTTCATCGTTAAAAAAGAAGCCTTCTTTTCCCACAAATGAAAAATTTAAAATGTTCGGACCAAAGTCTGTTGAAACATCTACATT
>CAZMHL010000177.1:0-4098 GCA_964566065.1 uncultured Eubacteriales bacterium | reverse complement strand
TTAGAGTCCATAACAAAAATTGCGCATTTGTTTCCCTCTATTTCCCCTTTTCCGCATACAACAGCCTCCGAAAGGTTGCTGCTTTTCTTTGCATCGCTTAATTTTTCGTCATATCCGGGAAAGTTGATGGGGTTTGAACTTATTAAATCCTTGTCAAGCTCAACAAATGAACCCTCGTCAAGAATTGTTGCAAGTCTTTCAAAAGCACCCATTCTCATATATGTATCACAATGAGGACAAATCATATAATTTTCGCTAAGTTCGGAGATTTTTATTTCAGCACCGCATTTTTTGCAAACTTCAACATCATTTGATGTAAGATTTTTCATAAAATTCAGTACACCTTTCATATTCATAGTCATTCTCCTTAACCTTTAGTAATTGCAAAGGAAAATTCTGCGCTTACGCAAAGCTTTCCGTTTACGCTTCCCGTTCCTTTTGCAAAGTAAAAGGGTTCTCTTACTTTTGTTATTTCACACTTTGTTTCAAAAAGGTCGCCGGGACGAACGGGATTTCGGAATTTAACCTTGTCAAGACCTGTGAAAAAGGGAAGTGAGCCTTTTTCAATAACGCCGTCAAGACAAACGCACACGGACTGTGCCAGAATTTCGCATAAAATCACGCCCGGAACAACGGGTGCGTCGGGAAAATGTCCCTTTAAAAACCACTCGTCGCCTGTGATATATTTTTTGCCTATGGCAACGCCGTCAACAAGCTCTGCTTCGTCAAGAAGAAGCATATTGTCCCTGTGAGGCAGAATTTTTTTAATTTCTTCCTGATTCATTTTACGCCTCCGTTTTGGCAAAGCCTACACAAGCATTGTGTCCGCCAAAACCCAGAGAAGCTGAAAGAGCAATCTTAAGCTTGGTTTCCTTTGCTTTGTTTGGTGTATAGTTGAGGTCACATTCCTCGTCCTTTTCTTTGTAGCCGATTGTAGGCGGAACAATGTTTTCGTTGAGAGCTTTGATTGAAGCAATAGCCTCAATTGCTCCTGCCGCACCGAGAAGATGACCTGTCATTGATTTGGTTGAGCTTATGTTTAATTTGTAAGCATCGTCGCCAAAGGCATTTTTAAGTGCCTGTGTTTCTGTCTTGTCATTCATTGGTGTGCTTGTTCCATGAGCATTGAAATAAATCTGTTCTGCGGGAACACATACGTTTTTAACACATTCTGCAATTGCCTTGCCCGATGCAACGGCTTCAGGGTCGGGCGCTGTAACGTGATGAGCATCACAGGTGCTTCCGTAACCGATAACCTCTGCATAAATTTTGGCATTTCTTGCCATTGCATGTTCATATTCTTCAACAATAAGCGCACCTGCACCTTCGCCCATAACAAAACCGCATCTTCTCTTGTCAAAAGGAATTGATGCCGCATCCTTGTCATCGCTTTCACAAAGTGCCATACAGTTCATAAATGCCGCAACAGCCATAGGTGAAATTGCCGCATCAACACCGCCTGCAATAATCGCGTCTGCGTGACCGCACTGAATTGCACGGTATGCTTCGCCAACTGCGGATGTTCCTGTTGCACAAGCTGTTGAAATAGAAATGCAGGGTCCTTTTGCACTAAATTTAATGGCAATGTTTCCTGCTGCCATATTCGGAATCATTTTCGGAATAAAGAGAGGGGAAACTCTTGCAGGACCTCTTGCAATCATATTGTCGTGCTCTGCAACAAAGGTTTCAAAACCGCCTACGCCCGAACCGTAATAAACGCCGAATCTGTAAGGGTCAATGTTTCTTTCGATGTTGCTGTCGGCTACCGCCTGAGCGGCAGCTGCCAGAGCATACTGAACAAATTTGTCGTTTTTTCTTATTTCTGATTTTTCCATATAAAGCGATGGGTCAAAATCTTTGATTTCAGCCGCAAGCTTTACACGGAAATCTGTTGTGTCAAATCTTGTAATATAATCAATACCGTTTTTTCCGCTTTTGAGTCCGTCCCAGAAGGAGTCAACGGTGCAGCCTATGGGCGTAACCGCACCAAGGCCTGTTATAACTACTCGTTTCATAAATTTAATCCTTTCCGTTACATTGCAATTCCGCCGTCAACGCGGATTACTTCGCCGGTGACATAGTCAGACATAGAGCTTGAAAGAAATGCGGCAACGTTTGCCACATCTTCAGGCTTTCCGAGTCTTTTAAGGGGCATTGTGCTTAAAAAGCTTTCGGAGTCAAGGTCTTTTGTCATATCTGTTGCAATAAATCCGGGTGCAATGGCGTTACAACAAATGTTTTTGCCGCCAAGCTCTTTGGCAACCGATTTGGTAAGGCCTACAATTCCTGCTTTTGATGCTGAATAATTAGCCTGACCCGGGAGACCGATAAGCCCTGAGATAGATGCAATGTTCACAATCTTTCCGTATTTTTTGCGTACAAAACCTCTTGCACAGGCTTTAATCATATTAAAGCAACCCTTTAAGTTTACATTTATTACTTTGTCAAAATCCTCTTCTTCCATTGTAAGAACAAGATTGTCACGGGTAATACCTGCATTGTTTATCAGGATTTCAATGCTGCCGAAATCTTCTGTAATTTTTGCAACTGTTTCTTTGCAGGAATCTGAATCCGACACGTCGCAGGTGTAAACCTCTGCTTTAATGTTATATGTATCGCAAAGTCTTTTTTTAAGCTCGTTTGCCTGTTCAATATTTCCTACATCAAGAATTGCAACATTTGCACCAAAGGATGCAAGCTTTTCGGCAATCGCCGCACCGATGCCTCTTGATGCACCTGTTACAACCGCAGTTTTTTCTTTAAGCATTTTTCAAGTCCTCCACAGTTTTGTTAAGAGTCTCTGCATCTTCAACGGAGTAAACATTTACTTCCTTTGAAATCTTTTTAATAAGACCGCAGAGAGTTTTTCCTGCACCTACTTCGATAAATTCCGTATATCCGTCTGCAATCATATTTTCAATGGTTTCCTGCCATCTTACGGGGTTGCTCATCTGTGCTTCAAGCTGACCTTTGACATCTTCGCCGTAAGGCGTTGCGGTTAAGTTTGAATATACGGGGATTTCAGGAGCTTTAATTTCAAAGCTTTCAAGCTCTTTTCCGAAGCTTTGAGAAGCTTTTTCCATAAAAGGAGAGTGAAAAGCGGCACTTACCGCAAGAGGAATACATCTTCCGCCAAGCTCTGCAATTTTTTCCTGAAATGCATCAATGCCGGTTTTAAGTCCCGAAACAACAGTCTGCCCCGGAGAGTTGAAATTAACTGCATAAAGACCTTCAAATTCCTTGGCGGCTTCAGAAACCACCTTGCTGTCAAGTCTTAAAACTGCACACATCGCAGTGTCAGCCTCAAGGGAAGCCTTGTGCATAAGCTGACCTCTTTTGCATACAATTTTAAATCCGTCAAGGTGAGAATATGCACCTGCATAAGAGAGTGCGGCAATCTCACCAAGGGAGAAACCTGCAACACCGTCTGCGAAAATCCCCTTTTCGTTAAGTGAAAGAGCCGCAGATAAGTCAACAAGATAAAGACAGGGCTGTGTGTTTTCGGTGATTTTGAGTTCTTCATCTGTTCCGGAGAAGGACTGATTTAAAGTGCCCTTTCTGAACTCTTCTGCTTCATCATAGAGTTTTTTTGCAACGCCGCCCATATCGTAAAGGGTTTTACCCATTCCGCTGTACTGAGCACCCTGACCTGCAAAAACAAATGCTATTTTACCCATTTTTTTGCTCCATTCAATATTTCTTCAGCTTCTGAAAACATCTCAACAATCATTTCAGAAGCACTTTGTTCTTTTTTAACAAGACCTGCAATCTGTCCTGCAAGGAAACAGCCTTTTTTCTCATCACCCTCATAAACTGCAGCTTTTAACGAGCCCCACGCCATTTTTTCAAGGTCATCATTGCTTATGTCGGAATATTCCGCTTTTGCATAGCTTCTTGAAAAGGGGGATTTAAGACTTCTTACAGGATGACCAAGACGTCTGCCTGTTACAATAGTTGAGGTGTCATTTGCCTTTAAAACTTTTTCTTTGTAGATGTCGGGAATACGGCATTCCTCTGCACAAAGAAAACGTGTGCCAATCTGTACACCCTGTGCACCAAGCATAAACGAAGCCGCAATTCCTCTGCCGTCGGCAATAC
>CAZMHL010000176.1:0-4129 GCA_964566065.1 uncultured Eubacteriales bacterium | reverse complement strand
TACGGGCACTCCGATCAAATCATGCTATTGTGTTAAATTTGATTGTAAGCTGTGATTTCTTTCTTGATGCTGTGTTCTTTTTGTAAATTCCTTTTGCAACAGCCTGGTCAATTCTTTTAACAGCGAGTCTGTAAGCTTCTGTAGCCGCAGCTTTGTCACCTGCTTCAACAGCAGAATTGAACTTTTTGATTAAAGTTTTAACATTCGTTTTAATCATCTGATTACGAAGAGTTTTTGTTGCGATAACCTTAACTCTTTTTTTAGCTGATTTAATGTTTGGCATTTAAAATTCACCTCCGGGTAAGTAATCAATATTACCTATATGAGACACCGGACGGAAATGACGAACCGTCCGAGGTAATTTTCTGAACAAGAGACATTTTAACACCAATTTTGAAAAAAAGCAATAGTTTTAAAGAAAAAATTTAAAAATTTCCCATATTTTAAGAAAAAACTATTGATTTATACGTTTTTTTGTGATATAATTCCCTTAACGTAATAGGATTAAGCATAGAGAGTGGGTATGAAACCCGCTCTCTTGTATTATGTTGGAGGAGTTATGACAAAAACAGAAGAAGCGGTAAAAAACCTTGCACAGCCTATAGCTGAAAGTCTGGGACTTGAAATTTACGATGTTGAACTCAAAAAAGAAGGTCCTGATTACTTTTTAAGAGTTTTCATTGACAGACGCGACGGATTTATTTCCATTGACGACTGTGAGGCTGTATCAAGACCTTTAAGCGACGCACTTGACGAAGCTGACCCTATTGACAAGTCATATTGTCTGGAGGTTTCATCTCCGGGGCTTGAAAGACAGCTCAAAAGACAGGAAGACTTTGAAAGATTTTACGGCTCTAAAGTTACAATGAAGCTTTACAGTGCGGTAAACGGCAGTAAAACTTTAGAGGGCGTGCTTGAAGAAAGAAATGAAAACACTATTGTTGTAGTGCTTGAAAACGGCGAAAAGCTCGCTGTGGAAAACGATAAGATTTCAAAAGTAAATTTAAAATTAGAACTATAAAACGGAGGAATTCAGAAAAGTGGATAATTTAGAACTTCTCACAGCACTTAAGTTGCTGGAAAAAGAAAAAGGAATCAGTAAGGATTATATGATTGAAGCAATCGAAACAGCTCTTTCTATTGCATACAAGAAAAGTATGGAAGAAATCAGAGGTGCCGAAGTTGTAGTAAAAATGAATCCTGAAACAGCAGACGTTAAGGTTTTTAAACACTGCCCGGTTGTTGAAAACGGACTTGGTCAGGAAGGTGAATTCGACCTTGACGAAGCAAAGGAAATCGACCCTGAATACGAAATCGGCGATGTGGTTGTTGAAGAAATCGATCCCAAGCCTTTTTCAAGAATTGCGGCACAGACTGCAAAACAGGTTGTACTTCAGAAATTAAGAGAAGCTGAAAGCGAAAAGAAATATTCTGAAGTAAGCAAAAAAGAAAACACTGTTGCAACGGGTGTTGTTCGCAGAATTGACAAGAGAAACATTGTTGTTGATATGGGCGAATATGAAGCAATTATTCCTCCGTCAGAACAGATTGAGGGAGAAAAAATCAACCCCGGCGACAGAATCAAGCTTTATATTGCAAAAGTTAACAAAACAAATTACGGTGCTGAAATTATTGTTTCAAGAAGTAATTCAGGCATTGTAAACAAGCTTTTTGAAAACGAAGTTCCTGAAATTCAGGACGGTACCGTTGAAATCAAGGCAATTGCAAGAGAACCCGGTTCAAGAACAAAAATTGCGGTACACGCTGAAAATCCAAACGTTGACCCTGTAGGTTCATGCGTAGGACAGAAAGGTGCCAGAGTTCAGGCTGTTGTTGATGCTCTCGGCGGTGAAAAAATAGATATTGTTAAATGGAGCGAAGATCCTGCTGAATTTATCGCGGCAGCATTAAGCCCTGCAAAGGTTATATCTATGGATGTAAATGAAGAAGAAAAAATCTGCAACGTTGTAGTTCCTGCATTCCAGCTTTCCCTTGCAATAGGTAAAGAAGGACAGAATGCAAGACTTGCGGCGAAGCTTACAAGTTGGAAAATAGACATAAAGGCAGAAGAGAATTTTAATCTGGAGTTTTAATTGATGAATGATAAGGTAAATGTAAGAATGTGTATATGCTGCAGAGGTCATTTTGACAAAAAGTACCTTGTGCGGATTGCAAACGTCAGAGGGGAAGCTTTAATTGACAAAACCTTCAAGGCGGGCGGAAGAGGTGCATATATATGTTCATATAAGTGCTTTGAAAACTCTCTTAAGAAAAACCTTATGGAAAGAGCAATAAAGTGCCGCATTTCCGAAAATATTATAAATGATATCAGGGAGATGCTTGGCAATGGACAGTAAAGTTTTAAGAATGATCGGTCTTGCACAGAGGGCAGGAAAGGTTATTACGGGAACAGAGCTTTGCGAAAAAGCTGTTAAAAGCTCAAAGGCAAAGCTTGTGATACTTGCAAAGGAAGCCGGTGCTTCAACTGTTAAAATTTTTGAAAAATATCCGATTGATATTATTTTTGTTGAAAGCAGAGAGCTTCTCGGCAAATATACGGGAAAGGAAATCCGTACGGCTGCAGTTATAACCGATGAGGGTTTTGCCCGTGCTATTAAAAAGGAAAGTGAGGAAAGCTAATGCTGCAGAAAGTTAAAGTACATGAAATTGCAAAAGACCTTGGTCTTACCAGCAAGGATGTTATAGCGTTGCTTGAAAATTACGGAATTGCCGTAAAAAATTCCACTGTATTGGAAGAAAAAAATCTTGATATAATATTTGAAGTTCTTTCGCAGAAATTTGATAAGGGCGGGGATATGGATATTCCAAACAGCAACGGTGAATACGGAATTATCGAAGAAGAACCGGTTGTTGTTGCTCCCGCACCTCCCAAAAAGGAGAAAAAGCCCGAAGCTTCAAAGGAAGAACCTGTTAAACCCAAAAAGGAAAGAGTTGCAGTTGTCGTAAACACCAAAACTTCAACCGTTGACGTTTCAAGAATTGAAAAGGTTGAACGTATTGAAGAAATGGTTTCTGATAAAATTAAGGACAATATGCAGAGTAAACAGAAAATCAAGAAGAACACACAGAACAGATTTTCAAACAAAAAGGATAAGAGAAAAGAACTTAAGCCTGTTAAGAAAATGGAAATCAAACCTGTTCAGCTTGAAATTGAAATTCCTGATGCTATTTCTGTAGGTGAACTCGCATCACGTCTTAAAAAGACCGCTGTTGAAGTTATCAAAAAGCTTATGATGCTCGGTCAGATGGCATCTGTTTCTGACGTGATTGATTTTGATACTGCATATCTTGTTGCAGAAGAATTCGGTGCAAAAGTTAATAAGGAAGTTATTATAACTGCCGAAGATACTCTTACAATGAATATAGAGGATAAAGAAGAAGATCTTAAACCAAGATCTCCGGTTGTCTGCGTAATGGGTCACGTTGACCATGGTAAAACAAGTCTTCTTGATGCTATCAGAAACACACACGTTACCGATGGAGAAGCCGGCGGTATTACACAGCACATCGGTGCTTACCAGGTTCCTGTTAAAGGTAAGAAGCTTACCTTCCTTGACACACCGGGTCACGAAGCATTTACGGCAATGAGAGCAAGAGGCGCTCAGGTTACCGATATTGCAATACTTGTTGTTGCGGCAGATGACGGTATTATGCCACAGACAATTGAGTCAATCAACCACGCTAAAGCTGCAGGCGTAAGCCTTATTGTTGCAATCAACAAGTGCGATAAGGAAGCTGCAAACCCTGAAAGAGTTAAACAGGAACTCACAGAACACGATGTTATCCCTGAAGAATGGGGCGGTGAAACAATCTGCGTTAACGTTTCCGCAAAACAGGGAACAGGTATTGAAGAACTTCTTGAAATGGTTCTTCTTGTTGCAGATGTTAAAGAACTTAAAGCAAACCCCGACAGAGAAGCAAGAGGTACGGTTATCGAGTCCAAGCTTGATAGAGGAAGAGGCCCTGTTGCAACCGTTCTTGTTCAGCACGGTACTCTTAAAATCGGTGATGTTGTTGTTGCAGGTACCAGCATGGGCAGAATCCGTGCAATGATGGATGACAAAGGCAGAAGAATCAAAGAAGCCGGTCCTTCGGTTCCTGTTGAAAT
>CAZMHL010000175.1:0-4135 GCA_964566065.1 uncultured Eubacteriales bacterium | reverse complement strand
GACTTTCAGTCCCGCCGGTAATAGCGGCTTATAGTCGCAGAGCAAACTACCGGCTAAGCCGGTAGTTATGATTTACTCAACTATTATGATTTCTTTAACAGCGTCTTTGTAGATTCTGATAAATACTCTCTGTTCGTTTGCTCCTGTTTCCCATTTTGCAATGTCACCTGTTGTTGCAGTTGTTACCTTGTTGTTTGTTTTTGTTGTGTCTACTTTAACAACATTTGCATCGGTGATTGCGTAGTTTACAGCACTGCCGCCGTTTACAGATACGTTGATTGAGTTTGTGAATTTGCTTGTTACTTTACCGTAAACTGTTGTCATTTCCTTGTTGCTGCCGTAAGTTTTTGAGAATTCGGTTGTTTTCTTTGAGCTTTCAAAGAGAAGTGTGAAGCTTTCAACTTCGCCTTTTGCGTTAAGTGTAAGCTGAATGATGTCGCCTGCTTCTGCTTTGTTTGTTGCATCCTTTTTAAGAACTGTTTCGTCTTCGGTGTTGAGAATTACTTCTTTACCGTCAACCATTGCGTAGAGCTTGTCAATTTTGTCGCCCTCGCCGTTTACAGATGAAGTTACTTTTGTAACTACCGCAACGGATGAGTCGAGGTTGTTTGAGTTTACAACGTTTGTTATTCTGATAAGTCCTGCTGTCATATCTTCTGAAAGGTCATAAACTTCCACGTCGTAGCTGCTCATGTCGGAGAAGATGTTCTTTGTGCAAACTTCCATGTTGTCTTCATCTGTTTCTCCGTTTGCAATGCTTAAGATTACTGTATTGTCGTCAAGTCCGATTGTACCTGTCGTGTTACCTGATGCATCAACTATATTGAGCTTTCCTGATGCTTCTTTGTAAATAAGTCCTGTGCCCTTGAAGTTGAGTGCAAAAGCATCTTTAACAAAGCTGTTCGGGAATGATGCAGTTTTGTCAAGTGCTCTGTCGATAACGGTTATTTCACCGTTTGAGTTAACCTCGTAGGTTACCATCTGCGGAGTAACGGTTGAGCCGCCTTTAAGAAGTTCTGTATAAGCGGTCTGGGCAGTGTAGCCTGTTACTTCGTCAATTTTAACTTTTTCAGCACCTGTAAAGGTTTTGAATTCGCCGTTTGCTGTGAAGAGCTGAATGTCAAGTTTTGTGTTGAAAGTACCTGATGTGCCTGCATTTACAAGATATGCATATTTTGTAGCATTTCGAAGGTTTGCATCGTATGCTGCAATTTTCCCTGTCATATCGAGATAGAATGTTCCTTCAAGGTCGAGTTTAAGGTCGTTTATGCTCATATTGTCTGCAATTTCATACTCTTTACCCTCGATTACAACAATTTCTTCTCTTTCGGAACGTTCTGTGATTGTGCCTGTTACATAGTTGTCGGAAACCACTATTTTAAGGTAGTTTGTGTTCTGGAATACTGAAAGAATGTCCCACTCTTTGATGTCTTCAAATTTAACTTCAAAACCGTCTTTATCCTCAATTGATACTTTAAGGTCTTTGTTTTTGTCTGTGTTGAGGTCAAGTGCCGCTTTTCCGTATTTTTCAAAAATCTTTTTGCTTGCAGAAGATGTTTCTTCTACAACGTAGGTTGTATATTCGTTAATGAATACTGTGTCATATTTATTGTCTCTTGTAGAGTCAATAAGTGTTATTGAACCTGTTGCAGGGTGTGAAAGACTTGCTGCATATTTGTCGTTGTAAATTACATTGTAGCTGTCTGCAAGAGTAAGTTCAACAGGGTCTGCATCAATTTCCGGATAGTAGGAAACTGATGTTGCACCTGCGCTTATTGTTCCTGCAAGATCTTTAACGTTTACTGTTACGATTTTGTTTTTGTTTGAATCTGACTGTGCAAGAATAACAGTTTTGTCATCATTTTCATCTGTTTTAACGTAATAGGTTACATACTGCCCGAGAAGATGAGCGATGTTTGATTTGCCTGTGTAGTAAATGTCCTGATTGTCAATCTGAACCTGACCTTCGTTTAATGATGTTGTACCTGTCAGTGCAGTGTATTCGTTTGCTGTAACAATACCTGTTTTCTTTTCTGTGTCAAGTTTGTCTTTAAGAACGGTTTTGTCAACAACCTCATAGGTTATTGAATCGCCGTAGCCTACTGCTTCCATAAGGTTAATTGTAAGCGCGTTGAAAGTCATCTGCGCGGTGATACCTCTTGTTGTAACGTCAAAAGCACCCATTGTTGCTTTTTTGGTAAGACCGATGTCGTTACCTACTACAATATAACCTGTAGGGTATCCGCCTTTGCTTTTTGCAACGGGTTCGTAGCCAAGGAGTCTTACAAGAATTGTAACTGCTTCCTGGTATGCGATTCCGTCTGTAGGTCTGAAGTTACCGGTGTCGTCACCGATTACTATTCCTGCAGATGCCGCAACGTTAATGAATCCGTTTGCCCAGTAGTCAACTGAAACGTCGGGGAAGTTTGATACTCCCTTTGAAGAAGCCGCAACCTCTTCAAGTCCCAGTGCGCAAACTGCTATTTTAGCAAATTCCGCTCTTGTTACGCTGTCATTGGGTCTGAAATTACCTTCATCGTCGCCGATCATAATGTTAAGAGCACCAAGTGCTGCTGCCGCTTCTTCATAAACAGTTCCGGCAACGTCGTCTGCAACAGTGTAAGCAAAAACGCCTGTGAATGCCGAAAAGCTCATTACCAAAGCAAGAATCAATGAAAATACTTTAGTTGATTTTGACATTAATTATGTCCTCCTTAAAATGTTTTTTGCAGTTTACATAAATTTAAAGCGAATGCAGGGATGTAATAAATATAAAGGTTTTTCGCTTCCTCAAATCATTTATTATGTCAACCACGTTTACGATTGTAGCCTATCGGGACACAACTTTCAATACAAAGAATTTTCCAAAATTTCAAAATTTAATCTTCAAACTTTTTTCACAAAATAAACATTTTATTTTCAAAGGAAACACCTATAATAATACCTGTAAGAACGAAAACTCTCTTAAATCTTATGGGGCTGTCTGTTCTCCACTTTCAAAAAAGACAGTCCCGACACTCCAAAAAGCAACGGTTCACCCCGTTGTTTTTTCTTTTTTAAATTTGGAATTTAGCAGTAATTTTTCCGTCAAAAAAACTCTGAAGAATTTTAATTCATCAGAGTTTTTTTATTTAAGTTATTTAACCAGTAAAGATTCTCCCGACATTTCTGCAGGTTTTTCAATTCCTAAAATTTCAAGCATTGTGGGAGCAAGGTCTGCAAGTCTGCCCTCTTTAAGGTCTTTGTCCATACCAACAAGGATAAGAGGAACCTTATTTGTAGTGTGAGCTGTAAATGCGCCTTTGGTTTCGGGGTCGTACATCTGGTCTGCATTACCGTGGTCTGCAGTAATAAGAGCAACGCCGCCCTTTTCTTTGATTTTTGCAATTACTTCGCCAACGCAGGAGTCAACTGCTTCAACCGCTTTTACAGCTGCATTAAAGTCGCCTGTGTGACCTACCATATCGCAGTTTGCAAAGTTTAAGATAATAACATCGTAAATGTCTTTGTCAAGTCTGTTAAGAAGCTCGTCTTTAACTTCAAAGGCACTCATTTCAGGCTTCAAGTCGTAGGTCGCAACCTTTGGTGACGGAATAAGCGCTCTGTCTTCGCCGTCGCAAACAGTTTCAACACCGCCGTTGAAGAAGAATGTAACGTGAGCATATTTTTCGGTTTCTGCAATACGAAGCTGTTTAAGTCCGTTGGCAGAAATTACTTCACCAAATGTGTTTTCTAAAGTCTGTGGCTTGAATGCAACCAAAACGTTTGGCATTGAAGCGTCATACTGTGTCATACAAACATAAGTTGGTTTGATTAAATCTCTTTTGAAGCCGTCAAATTCAGGGTCAACAAAGCATCTGGTGATTTCTCTTGCTCTGTCAGGTCTGAAGTTGAAGAACACAACGCTGTCTTTATCAGTAATTTTTTCTGCAAGACCGTTGTCTGTAATAACTGTAGGAACAACAAATTCGTCGGTTACTTCTTTTTCGTAAGAAGCTTTTACCGCATCGTATGCAGATTTGTTTTCTTCTCCGATGCCGAGAGCAATGGCTTCATAAGCCTTTGCAACTCTGTCCCATCTGTTGTCTCTGTCCATAGCATAATATCTGCCCATAACAGTTGCAACCTTGCCATA
>CAZMHL010000174.1:0-4148 GCA_964566065.1 uncultured Eubacteriales bacterium | reverse complement strand
TCACCCATACCGCAGAAAACTATAGGCTTTCCTACAACTGCATTGAGCGAAAGTGCCGCACCACCTCTTGTATCGCCGTCAAGCTTTGTTAAGATTGATGCATCTATTCCGATTTGCTCATCAAAGGACTTTGCTGTGTTGACCGCATCCTGACCTGTCATCGAATCAAGCACAAGATAAGTCTGGTCGGGATTTGTTTTTTCTTTTATTCTCTTGAGCTCGTCCATAAGCTCTTCATCTATGTGAAGTCGTCCGGCTGTATCGAGAATAACTATATCTATTGAATTTTTAAAAGCAAAATCAACCGCCTGCTTTGCGATTTCAACCGGGTCTTTTACATCAAGGGTAAAAACCGACGCACCAACCTGTTCGCCTACAACCTGAAGCTGTTTTATTGCGGCAGGTCTGTAAACGTCGCAGGCTGCAAGAAGGGATTTTTTATTCTGCTTTGAAAAATACTTTGCTGCTTTTGCACAGGTTGTGGTTTTACCCGCACCCTGAAGTCCCATCATCATATAAACAGTAGGACTTTTTGAAGAAATAACCGGCTTATGTTCTTTGCCGCCCATAAGAGAAACAAGTTCTTCATTTACTATTTTAATAACCTGCTGTCCCGGTGTAAGGCTTTCAAGAACCTCTGTACCGATTGCTTTTTCTGTTACAGAATTTATGAAATTCTTTACTACTTTAAAGTTAACGTCAGCTTCCAGAAGCGCCATTTTGACCATTCGCATTGCTTCCTTAACATCAGCCTCGGAAACCTTGCCTCTGCCCTTAAGCTTTTTAAAAACCTCTGCAAGCTTATCGCTTAAGCTATCAAATGCCATTATAATCTCCTTTATATAAGTTCATCAATAAGGTCTGTAAGATTTTTAACTTTCTCTCTCTTCTCATCAGACATCTGTGTATCTGAAATTAAATCCTTGAGTTCATTTAAAAGAGCTGTAAGCTTTCGGTTTTTCTCATGTATGCAAAGCTTTTCTTCAAAACCAATCAAAGCCTTTTCGGTTTTAATCAGACCGTCTCTTACTCCCTGTCTTGAAATACCGAGGTTTTCAGCTATTTCACTTAAAGACAGGTTATTGTTTACATACATTTCAAAAATATCTCTTTGTCTTTCTGTCAGCATTGCCGAGTAATAATCAAACAACACCGATACGAACAATTCGTTTTCCATAAAAACCTCATAATAGCTGTAAAGCAAAACACTTTACAGCTATTATAAACCATAGTATATATTTTGTCAAGTACTAATTTTGAGAGTTATCGTTCATCTCATCTATTATCCCTTTCATTTCATCAAGAGCCTTGCCGAAATCCTCCCAGTTTCCCTCTTTTGCACTTTCTTCAAGCTTTTCGTAAGCCGATGAAAGTTTTAACGCAAAATCGTATGTTTCGGGATTTGTTTCCTCTGTAGTTTCAAGCTCCTCATATACCTTGTCATTTGTCTGCATATTACGTGAAAATACTTTTGAAAGAGCCTCTTCAACCGTAGGCTCCATTGCAACGTTATCACCGAACACGGCAATTATTCTCTTTAGAGCAGGAAGTGATGCCTGATTGTTGCTTGAAAGATAAACGGGTTCTATATACAAAAGACCTCTGAATATGGGAATAACAAGGAGGTTTCCCCTTAAAACATTTGTTCCGCCCGAATTCCACAGGGTAAGTTCTTTTGATATTTCAGAATCATTATCTATCATATTTTCAATCTGAAGAGGACCGTAAATATTATAGTTTTTAGGGAATTTATAGCAAACCAGCTTGCCGTAATTTTCACCCTCATTTCCTACCGCAATCCAGGACACCATATTTTCGCGGTTATAAAGCGTATAAGGAAGCATTCCTATAAATTCCGCTTCGTTGCCAAACTCTTCAAGGCGTACAAGATTGTAATAAGGAACCATTGACCTTATATCCTCATCGTACTTTTCATTTGCAATTGCATACATATCACTCTTATTATAAAAGGTTGAGGGAGATGTTGCATGATACTGAGCATACATTTTACACTGTACGTTGAAAAGATATTCGGGATACATAATTTTAGCTGAAAGAGATTCGGGAAACTCTTCTTTTTCAAAAAGGTAAGGATAAATTTTACTGTAAGTCTGAACAAGCGGGTCGGTTTTATCCATTATATAAAGCTTAACCGTTCCGTCGTAAGCATCAACCGTAACCTTAACGGAATTTCTTATATAATTATATCCGTCGGTGTGCTGGGAATAGGGAAATTTATCTGTATGCGTATAAGCATCAATTACCCAGATTATTTTTCCGTCATCATCAATTACCGGTTGCGGGTCTGTATCAAGCTTTAAGAACGGTACTATTTTACCCACTCTTTCTCTTATGTTTCTGTTGGTAAGAATTTTACTTTCCGGGCTTATCTGATTTGAAACAAGCATACGGAAGTCCGCATTTCTTGCCGAAAGGAGAAGTCTGTTTACAAAGTCAAGCTTAATGCCTGCTTTCCCGTCATAGTTGAACTCGTGGTCCTTTGTTCCTTCGGAATAATCAATCTCGCTGATTTTTGTATTTACTATAACATCATCCTCAACGACTTCACCGAAGTAAATTCTGGGTTGGGTTACATAAGGAACACCCGTCTGTTTTTCCTGAACCATATCCTTTATATAATAGTCAGGCTCTCCCTGAGTTGAAACTGTGTTTATTGACGCCATAGCCACACCGTAGCCGTGAGTATATCTGAATTTTTCGTTAATATAGTTCCTTGCGGAAGAGTCAAGATTTTCCTTGTCAATTTCCCTGACGCCCACAGTAACAGCCTTTTTACTGCCGTTTATATCGTAAACGCCAATGTCGAGGTCGTTAAATTTGTAGTAATTTCTTAACCCCTGAAGCTGATTTGTGGCAGTTAAGGTTTCGTCAAGCCCGATTATTCTTATATTGTCAATAGTAGACTTTGCATAGGAAAGCTGTTCTGCGTCTACTGAATTATTAATTTCGTAATCTGTTTCAAGAACATCGTCAATTCCATAAGCCATTCTTGTATATTTTATATTATTTTTAATATAGTTTTCTTCTACCTTAACTTCATTTGGTGAAACGTAAAACATCTGTGTTGCAACTGCTGCAACTTCCGCAACAAGTATAATTGCGAAATACGCACCAAACGTACAGAGTGCTTTTTTAAGGTCTTTTCTTTTAAAGAAAACTATTATCAACGCCGCAATAATTATGGCAAGGTATGGCGCAACTCTGTAATATGCAAGTTTAATATTGGCGAGAACAAAGCCTGCACCCGTAAGACCTGCAAACTCATCAAAAAGTATGCTCTGGGCGTTTATCCACATATAAACCGAGTTCAACAGCATATAAACAATTACATTGAATATTATATGATTTGCTATTTTGCTGTTTTTCACAAGGTCTATTACCGTTGTTTTTCCAAGCCTTACAAAAAACATAAAATAAACCAGAGCAACGATAAAGCTGATAACAACCCATATTCCCATAAACCATTTAAAAACAAGCTCCACAAAAGGTCTTGTGAAAACGTAGTACCCTATGTCTTTAAAAAACACCGGGTCTGAAACGTTAAAGGAAGTGGCGTTCTGCATAAGAAGAAAATCAGATGCAATATTGCCGCTCAAAGAAAATGAAGCAACAAATGCAACAAGAAAAGCCGCTGACGCGAAAAGAAAACTTTTGTTCAGATATCTGTTCTCCACATTTTCTGAAAAAAGAACCTTTCTTGTCACAGCAAGCTGAACAAGCATTAACACCAGCACAGTAAAAAACGCTATGGCAAAAGCTGATATTGCAGTGGTAATGTTTGTCATATACACACTGACAAATCTGTCACCGATTTCCTTTACTTCAAGGTAGTCGCCGTAAAACTTTACCGCAAGACCCCAAAAAGCAAAAACAACCGCAAGTACCACGCCAAGCAGTACCAGAAGTGACGCTTTTCTTTTTTTAATTATGCTGTTAAATTTTTTCCCCTGCATAACCACACCTCAAACTGTATTTTATTTAAACAATGCATCGGCAAATTCCGAAGAATTAAAGGGTTGCATATCATCCATACCCTCTCCCACGCCGATGAACTTGACGGGAAGCTCCTGTTCCTTTGAAAGTCCTATTACGACACCGCCCTTTGCGGTTCCGTCAAGCTTTGTAAG
>CAZMHL010000173.1:0-4172 GCA_964566065.1 uncultured Eubacteriales bacterium | reverse complement strand
CATTTTTTCCTATCCCCTGAAAAAGGAGGTGTAAATAAATTTACACCTCCTTTTTTATAACATGGCAAATCGCTCGCTGTGCGGGCAATTTTGTTTGTTTCATAAAAGCTACCTCTGAAAACGTGAGCAAAGCGAACATTGGTTGCCGAAGGCGGCTTTTCTATAGTCTTTCTTTCCAGATCTTAAACAACTCTCTTGCGATAGGTGCAGCACTGGAGCCACCGGTTCCACCATCGTACTCTATTATAACAGCTACAGCAATTTTTTCACCGTCTTTTTCTGCATAACCGACAAACCATGCATGTTCCTGATTCTCTCTTTCGTTTTCTGCTGTTCCGGTTTTTCCGCCGACATCAAGACCGTAAACCGCAGCATTTGACGCAGTTCCGCTTTTAACAGTCTCTATCATGAACTCCTGAACTTTTCTCGCCGTAACCGTCGAAACAGCCCTGCCAAGATTTTCAGCCTTACCGTTTATAACAGTAATACCGGTTGAATTAACAACCTTTTTTACAATATATGGCTTTTCAACCACACCGTCATTTGCAATAGTCGAAACCATCATCGCCATCTGCAAAGGTGTTACCTGCAGTTTTCCCTGACCGATTGATACCTGTGCGAGGTCAGTTGCATATAATTTATCTTTATAATCGAACCTTGAAGATGAAACGGGTATATCAAATTTAATTTTGTCACCTATACGAAATTTTTTAATATACTGTTTGATGGTTTCTTCTCCTAAATCCTGTCCGATTGTTATAAAAGCAACATTGCTTGAAACGGCATACGCTCTTTTCAAATCTATAAGACCGTAAGCTTTTGTCTTGGTGTTTTTATAAGTTCTGCCTCCCACCTCAACGGTTCCTTTATCATCAATTGTAAAATTTTCCATTCCATTTTCCAGTGCCGCACATAAAACAATAGTTTTGAACACTGACCCAGGAGCGTACAAACCGTTAGTCGCCCTGTTTAAAAAAGGTGAATCAGTTCTGTTATTAAGCTTGTCCCAATTATTACTCAAACTGCTACTTTCAGGATTAAATGTAGGCGTACTTGCCATACAGAGGACTTCACCTGTTTCAGGATTCATGGCAACAACTGCACCCGCTCTGTTTCCTAACATTGAATACGCTTTTTCCTGAAGAGCGTGCATAATAGTCAGATGAACAGTATCCCCTTTCCTCTCTTCGGAAAGTACACCTTTAATATCAGTAAATTTGGAAGCTTCAGACAATCCCGCAAGGTTTTTATTGTATGTTAACTCTATCTGCGATTTACCGTACACCTTTGAGTTGTATCCGATAATATGAGTATACAAAGTATCATAAGCATAATCTCTTATCTGTACATTATTTTTAGTGTAACTTGAAGCCAGAAGAGTGCCATCACAATCAACAATGTCACCTCTAAGTGTATTTTCTTCCTGTTTCCACTGTCTTTGATTGAAGGAATTATTAATATAGTCATCTTTAGCAAAGATTTCCAGATATGTAAGGTATGCGACAAGAACCAGAAATAACAATCCTATTATAACAAGCACCTGCAAAAGTCTGGTTCCGTCCTTGTACTGAACACTCTGTTTATCAAGGTTACTCTTTTTCAATCAATTTCGCCTCCTTTACAGTTGTATTCAGCTTGTTAGCCGCAGCTTCTATTACCGCAATTGCAATAAAGCTTATCACAAGCGAGCTTCCGCCATAACTTATAAAAGGCAAGGTTATACCTGTAAGCGGAATAAGCTTTGTTACTCCACCAAGTATAATAAAAGACTGAAAACCAAACATAATACTTATTCCCGAAGCAATGCATTTATAGAATATGTTTTCTATCTGCATAGCTATTCTTATTCCTCTGTAAACAAGAATAAAGTAAAGCATTATCACAGCCACTCCGCCGAGGACTCCAAACTCTTCACATATTGCAGAAAAAATAAAATCCGAATGTACTTCCGGTATATATTCAGGGCTTCCAAGCCCGATACCTGTACCGAAGAAACCTCCGGAGCTTATTGCAAAAAGAGATTGGGTTATCTGATAACCTCTTCCTGCCACATCAGTCCACGGATCAAGCCACACATCAACTCTCTGCTGCAAATGAGAAACAAACTTTAACCCAAGGCTTCCGCCTATAACAGCAAAAGCAAGATTTGCAAGCATAATCTTTAACTTGCCGCTGAATATATACATCATTGATATATGTACCATAAAAATAAGCACTGCCGTACCCCATTCAGTCTGAAGCACCAAAAAACCGAGCACTCCATAAACAAGAATACTTAAAACCAGATCTTCATCGAAATTTTTAAATCTGTATTTTTCAGGATGAGCGTACCTATCTGCCATCGTAAAAATTATAAGAAGTTTTATTATTTCCGACGGCTGAACGCTGAACCCTTTTATTATTATCCAGTTTTTTGCCCCACCGGATACTGTGCCCAAAATCAGAGTTGCCAGAAACAAAACAATTGCAGTTGCATAATAAATATAATGCAATCGTTCCCAGATATTAAACTTCATTATCAGAAAATATACAACAAAAAACACAACAAGTGAAACACACAACCACACATACTGTCTTTCACCATAAACAGGATCAAGTCTGTAAAGCATTATTTCACCTACTGAAAAAAGCATCCCGACTATAAGAAATATGTATACGTCATACACACTCATTTTGGCAATTATCAGATAAGAAATACCAAGGAGCAATGTTATTGTTGCCCCAACTGCAAGACAGCGACTGTCAAAAGTTCCCGACTGCAATGAAAGTATGCCAAAACCAAGCACATTTATCATTATTATCATCAAAAAAGGACGTTTTAAAATAAAAGCCTTCATAATTACCACCCATAATATTACAGCAAGCACTAATATGCTTGCTGACAATAATTATTCTTCTGTTACTTCGACAGGCATTTCAATTCCTTTTACAAGTATATTGATTTTAAGCACATTAAGTCCTGTCATTGATTCAACTGCTTTTTTGATTTTGTCCTGTACTTCCCAGGAAACTTCTGCCATATTGGCACCATATTCAACCGATATATCAACATCTACACTGATATTATCTTCTTTGGTTTCAACGCGCACACCTTTTGTTTTATTTTTGATACCGAAAATACCGGATGAACTGTCACAAATTCCAACAGCACCTTTCACTTCAGAAACTGCAACAGATGCCACTTTTGCAATTACTTCGTCCGAAATTTTCACTTCTCCGAATTTATTGTTTAATTCAGTCATAACCGTAAACCTCCGTTCACAAATAATAAATACATATCAAACTATACTTATTATAGCATAATCAAACAATTTTATCAATCACTAGTTGAAATTTTTATCGTATCTTCAGAAAAAATTGTCTGTGACTTGACAGTTTCGGTTATAATCGCAATTTCATTTGGGTGGAGTTCCGCTTTTCCAACAAACACATTTACGCCTTTTTCACTGATATTTACCATAACATCTTTCAAACCTTTATTCTTCAGGATGCTTTCACAATCAACCTCTTGAATCCTTGACTGATTTATAAACAAAACCATATTTTCAGCATCTGTTTTTGCACCTTCACTTGTGTTGGGATTATTGATAATTTCATTAAGACTTCTGATACTTTCTTCTCTCGCCGAATTCCTTTCAATTTTCATTGTTTCAAATGAAGTTTCTTCCACTTTCATTTCATTATTTACATAAGCTGCCTCGCCAAGAATTTTTGCTTCTTCTCCTGTTCCGCCGTTGTACTGCCAATTGAGAAATCCCGAAACAGCAAGCAACGCTATCAATAATGCAAATGTAATACTTTTTCTGTTAAAATATTTCATACTTTCACTCACCTTTTTCCAATTTCTACACATATATTACTGTACGGAATATCCGCTACAGACTTCACGCATTTCATAAGTCTGTTTTTTACATTTTCATTTCCGGCACCGGAAGCTATTACCAACACACCTCTGATTTCAGGATATTTGGTTGTAAGAACATAAGGTTCATTGTCCTTGCCGGAATTCACCACGGTTCTTTCATCTTTATCAGTATCATAAGCCACTATTTTTTCACCGGTATTTTTATATGTAATATATACCTCCACTTTCCCCGCACCTTCTACCTTACTTAAAATTTCAGAAAGTCTTTTCTCATCAATATATTCAGAAATATCTTCAACTGTTTTTT